>DASQKT010000150.1:0-6452 GCA_035630415.1 Skermanella sp. | reverse complement strand
GATGAGGCCGCGCGTCATGCTGTTCGACGAAGTGACGTCGGCGCTTGACCCGGAAACGGTGGGCGAAGTGCTGAACGTGATCCGCGATCTGGCGCACGAGCATAACCTGACCATGCTGATGGTCACCCACCAGATGGGCTTCGCCCGCGAGTTCGCCGACCGCGTCTGCTTCTTCTATCAGGGCAGGATTCTCGAACAGGGACCACCCGACCGCCTGTTTAATCATCCGCAGAACGAACGGACGCAGGCTTTCCTGAGAGCAGTGCTCGAAAGCTGAGCCTGCGGTCTTTTCCTGTTGGGCGATCGTTTCCTATGCGAAGGCGAGAACGCCGTCCGGATCAACGGCGGCAAGGACGCGATTGTCGTTATTCTTCACCATGCAACGCACCGTGGGCACGCACTTACCGCACTGAGGCGCGCAGCCAAGATGGCGGAACACCCCCGCCGGCGATGAAATTCCCTTACGAAGCGCTACGCAAACCTGCTTTTCCGTGAAAGCATTGCAGATGCAAACGTACATCGTTCTCTCCCCACATGAACTTTACTTATCCTTGTTCTTGGAGACAGATTGTCATGACTTGTGCAAAACGAGCAAATACCGTTTATGTTTGATGCGATACCCTGCCAGTATGGACGCGCCATCATTTCCCAGACGCTGTGGCGAGATAGTTGACGGCCAGTGACGCCATGGTCCGGGCACCGACCACGAGGGCGCTCTCATCGACGAAGAAGTTGGGGTTGTGGTTGGGAGCGGCCTTAGCAGGGTCCTGACCCTCGGGCGTTACTCCCAGGAAGACGAAAAGGCCGGGCGCTTGCTGCGCGAAGACCGAGAAGTCCTCCGACGCGCCAGCTGGCGGCGAGTGGCGGACCTGTCCATCGGCCGCGCGCTCCAGCACCGGCAACATGCGCTCCGTCAGGGCTTCGTCGTTGACGGTGGTATCGTAGCCGGCGCTGATCCTCACTTCGGCCGTGGCTCCGGCGCTCTCGGCTATCTTCCCGGCGATGTTGGCGATATCGCGGTGGATCTGACTGCGGATCGCTTCGTCATAGGTCCGGATCGTGCCCGTCATCTCCACCGTCTCGGGCACGATGTTGGCGCGGGTGCCGCCATTGATGGTCCCGATCGTGACCACGGCGGGGGAGGCGGTCAGATCGACCCTGCGGCTGACGATGGTCTGAAGGCCATTGACGATCTGCGCCGACGCCGTGATCGGATCGATCGCGAGCCACGGCATGCCGCCATGGCCCTGCTTGCCGGTTACCTTGATCTCAAGCCCGTCGCTGCTGGCCAGGGTCGCACCGGCACGGTACGCGATCTCGCCCGACTTTCCGGGCATGACATGCAGACCGAAAACCGCATCCGGTCTGGTCTCGGCAAACACCCCTTCCTTCACCATCAGCTCGGCGCCCGAGGTTTCGCCCGAAGACGGCGAATACAGGCTCGATCCCTCCTCGGCCGGCTGGAAGATGAACTGCACGGTGCCGGGAAGCTGGTCCTTGAGGCTTGTCAGCACCTCGGCCACCGCCATCAGCATGGCGGTATGGGTGTCGTGCCCGCAGGCATGCATGACATCGACCTCCTTGCCCAGGTGCTTGGACTTGGCCTCGGAGGCGAAGGGCAGGCCTTTCGGCTCCTTTACGGGCAGGGCGTCCATGTCGGCGCGCAGAGCCACGGTCGGGCCGGGCTTCGCCCCCTTCAGGACTGCCACCACGCCGGTCCGGGCGACGCCGGTCCTGACCTCCAGCCCCAGGCTTCGCAGGTGGTCGGCGACGATGCCCGACGTCCTGGTTTCCTGATCGCCGAGTTCGGGATGCTGATGGATGTCCCGGCGCCAGCCGATCAGCTTGCCCTCGATCGAGGCGGTCTTGTCCCTGACCGCTGTTTCCAGGGAAACGGCATCCGCCTTTCCGTCGTGCGGGCTGGCGATCGAGACTGTGGCCGCCAGGACCAGGGTTGAGACGTACCGCGAACAGCGCATGGTGAGGCTCCCTTTTCACTCGTGATTCTTAAGAATGCTACGCTTTATTGAGCACCAGATAAGCAAAACCGCCGATCACCACGCCCCAGAAGGCTGAGCCCAGGCCCATGAAGCTCATGCCCGAAGCGGTCGCCAGGAAGGTGATGATCGAGGCTTCGCGATGATCCTCCTCCCGCACCACCGCCGTAACGTTGGCGGCGATGGCGCCGAGCAGGGCGAGTCCGGCAAGGACGGCGATGAACTCCTTCGGCAGGGCGGTGAAGACCATCACGATTGTGCCGGCGAAGGTGCCGCCGATCAGATAGAACACGCCGTTGGCGATCCCGGCGACATAGCGTTTTGCCGGGTCCTCGTGCGCGTCCCGACCCGTGCACAGGGCGGCGGTGATGGCCGCGACGACGATGGTGATGCCGCCGAAGAA
Source organism: Skermanella sp. (assembly GCA_035630415.1). Lineage (GTDB taxonomy): Bacteria > Pseudomonadota > Alphaproteobacteria > Azospirillales > Azospirillaceae > Skermanella. Next base: position 4,052 of record DASQKT010000150.1, on the reverse strand, counting down.
GGCGACGCCGACCGATGCAAGGCTGGTGGCGGCAATGATCGGCCGGGCAGGGGTCCTGTAGCCGGAAAGGTGCAGGATCGCCATGCCGGGCAGGAACTGTCCCGTCAGGCTCACCAGCACCAGCGGAAGGGCAAGGCTCAGGGTGGTGCCCCATGTCCATTCCGGCGCGATGAACACGGGCGTCGTCAGGTGCAGTTCGAAACCGCCGACGTTGGTATCGCCCAGCAGCATTGCCAGGATGACTCCGGACAAAAGCACCAGGACGATGCAATAGCGCGGCACCAGACGCCGGAACACGACATAGGCCACCACCATGCCGAACGTCAGCGCCGGCATGGTGGTGGCCGATTTGAAGGCGTTGACCCCGAACTGGAACAGAATGCCGGCCATCATTCCCGCCGCGATGCCTGCGGGAATACGCCGCGTGATCCTGTCGAAGGTCCCGGAAATGCCGATCACGAAAATGATGACTGCGGCGGTGATGTAGGCGCCGACCGCCTGTTGGAGCGTGACGGCGGGAAACAGCGTCACCAGCAGGGCGGTACCCGGAGCCGACCATGCCGTGATGACCGGCACCCTCAGCGCCCAGCTCAGAAGGATGCCCGACACCCCGGCGCCGATGGAAATTCCCCATATCCACGAGGCGATCATGTCTCCGGACACATGGGCGGCGTCCGCCGCCTGGAAGAAGATCACCGCCGGGCCTGAATATGAGATCAGGACGGCCAGGAACCCGGCCGCGACAGCCGAAACCGACCAGTCGTTTCTCAGGGAGCGAGTTTGATGGTTTTGAATGTCATCGGTTTCCGCGACGGCTTTTTGCATGACCATGCTCCCTACGTCGAGGCTGTGCCGCCAAGGAAGCTCAGCAGATGCCGGTTGACGCGGCCGGCCTGCTCGATCGCCAGAAGGTGCGCTGCAAACGGCAGAACTACGAGTTCGGAGCCGGCGATGCGAGCGCGGATGTCCTCCATCATGGCAACCGGCGTCGCCGGATCGTCGGCCCCGGCGATAATAAGCGTCGGCGCCGTGATCGATCCGATGTCCTGCCGCAGGTCCATGTCCCGGATGACCCGGCAGCAGACCGCATAGCCGCGCGGGTCCATGTGCAGGAAACGGTCGCGCACCGACGCCACCTTTTCCGGGGAAGCTTTCGGATATGGAGGCGTGAACCAGCGGGAAATGACGGCATCGCCGATTGCCGCCATGCCGTCCCGGCAGACCGTCACGGCCCGCTGCTCCCAGCCTTCTGGCGGCGGCAGATAAGCGGCGGTCGCCATCAGGGTGAGGCTTGTGATCCTGTCCGGATAGCGGAGCGCAAAAGCCTGCGCCGTCATGCCGCCGAGCGACAGGCCGACGATATGAGCTTTCGGCAGCCCGAGAGCATCGAGCAGACCCGCCAGATCGTCGGCGAGATCGGCGATGCGGGCCGGACGGTCGGCGACCGACGACCGGCCATGGCCACGGGTGTCGTAGCGCAGGCAGCGGTAGCGCTGGGACAGCGCCTCCGCCTGCGCGTCCCACATTTCCAGCGTGGTGCCGATCGAGTTGGAAAATGCGACGACGGGCGCTCCCTGGGGACCGGTCAGTTCATAGAACAGATCGACGTCGTTGACGGTGATCGAAGGCATGGAGCCACCTTTCTCAGGTGTGTTTCTTAGATGTCGGGACGTTTTTCCGGCCCCGTCACGCCGCCAGCCCCAGAAGCGACCGGGCTTCCGCAGGCGTTGCCGGGCGGACGTCGTACTCGGCGCATAGATCGACCGCCACCCGGACCAGTTCGGCATTGCTGCCGGCCAGACGGTCCCTGGTGATGCGGATGTTGTCTTCCAGACCCGTGCGGACGCCGTCGCCGCCGCGCGCCAGCACCCAGCGCATGACCTGGCTCTGATGACGCCCGATGCCGGCTGCGGTCCAGGTGGCGTTCGGCAGGACACGCTTCAGCTCGGCCAGCAGGATGTCGAGCAGGTGTTCCTGGGCCGGCATGGCGTTTTTGACGCCCAGGACGAACTGGACGTGCGGGCGGTCACTCATCAACCCGGCATCGACCAGCCGGCGGGCGCCGTGGAGATGCGACAGGTCGAAGACCTCGATCTCCGGCAGGATGGCGTTTTCCTTCATGCCTGTCGCCAGATCGACCACCAATGCCGGCGAGTTCTCGTACACGATGGTCGGGAAATTGACCGAGCCGGTCGAGAGGGACGCCATGTCGGGCTTCAGGTAAAGCGCACTGCCGCGCGCCGCCTGATCTCGCCCCCGGCCGCCGGTCGAGAACTGCACGATCATGCCGGGACAATGCTTGCGGATGCCTTCCTGAACCTGGGCGAACAGGGCAGGGTCCGACGAGGAGCTTTCGTCCGGGTTGCGGACGTGGATGTGGACGAGCGAGGCGCCGGCTTCGAACGCCTCATGGGTGGATTCGATCTGTTCGGACACCGTTACCGGCAGTGCAGGATTGTCCTTCTTGCGCGGAACCGATCCGGTAATCGCGACGGTGATGACGGCTGGTCTCATGGTTTCCTCCGTTTTCTTGATTGAAACTCTGGAATTCCGGGCGTTTTGAAGACGCCCGGACGTACCCTCTTGCCGCTACCTCAGTGCTGGAAAGCGGGCTTTGCCGCGTCGATCCCGCCTGAAACTTCAGGCGCCGTGTGATGTGTCGGCTGCGGCGCCAGCCGTCCCTTCAGGAACATCGACAAGCCGGCGACGATCACGGGGATGCCGACGATCGCAAAGGCAACCGGCAGGCCAAGGCCGCTGGCCAGGATGGCGCCGCCGAACATCGATCCCAGCACCGACCCGCTGCGGCCGACCGCATTGGCCCAGGCGACGCCGGTCGCACGGCTGGCGGTCGGGTAGTAGCCGGCGGCCAGCGCGTTGACGCCGACTTGCGATCCTGCCAGACAGAACCCGGCGCCGAAGACGGCGGCGGACAGCAGCCAGGGCGATGCCGTAGAACTCCCGATCAGGGCGATGAACAATGCTGCCAGAACATAGAAGGAGCCGAGGACGGTATGCGGGTTGATCCTGTCCATCAGCGCGCCGATCAGAAGCGCCCCCGCGGTCCCGCCGAGTTGCAGCATCATCGCCATCAGGGATGCTTCCTTCAGCGTCATGCCGGCGCTGCTGATTACGGTCGGCAGCCAGCTCGACAGGAGATAGAAGACCAGCAGGCTCATGAAGAAGGTCAGCCAGATCAACAGGGTCCCTGGTACCAGCCCCGGCTGGAACAACTGCCGCACCGGCGAGCCCTTGGGCTTGGAGATGCCGGTGTAAACAGCGCCGTCGAGATCGGCTTCGGGGGCTATCTTGTGAAGTACAGCGGTGATTTTCGCTGCGGGAGCGTTCTTGAGCACGAGGAAACGGACCGATTCCGGCAGCGTCAGCCAAAGCACCGGCGCCAGTGCGATCGGCAGGACGCCGCCGAGCAGCAGGACCGACTCCCAGCCGAATGCTGCCACCAGATGCGCCGCCGCCAGACCGCCGAAGGCGGAACCCAGCGTGAAGCCGCAGAACATCAGCGTCGTCAGGAACGACCGGCGCTTCTCCGGGCAGAACTCCGATGTCAGCGTGATCGCATTGGGCATCGCGCCGCCCAGCCCCATGCCGGTCAGAAAGCGCAGGATGGTCAGCTCGGTGATCGAGGTGGACCACGCCGAAGCCAGACTGGCGGCGCCGAAGAACAGGACGGTCAGCACCAGCGAATACTTGCGCCCGATCTTGTCAGCCAGAGGACCGAAGATGAACGCGCCCACCATCAGGCCGAACAGGCCTGCGCCGAACAGCGGCGCCAACTGGGCCGCCGAAACGCCCCACTCGGCTCGCAGCGCCGGGGCGATGAAACCGATCGCTGCCGTGTCGAAGCCGTCGATGGCCACGATCAGGAAGCAGAGCGCGATGATCCTGACTTGGTAGGACGAGAGCTTGTGGGAATTCATGAAATCTTGGACGTCAATGGTGCGTGTTTGCGCCATCTTTCCTCTCCCTGTTCATGTTTATTGTGGATTTGAAAAGTCCGACATATTGGGACTTGATTTCATAGGGGATGACTT
>DASQKT010000149.1:0-4850 GCA_035630415.1 Skermanella sp. | reverse complement strand
TCGAACTGCGAAAGCTTGTACGGGCTGCTGCCGCTGTCGTCGATCATCGCCGCCGCCCGCGCCGCGTCGGGGACCGTAACGGTCTGCAACTCGCTGGGGACGCCCTGACTGTTCGTCACGGGGGTATCGCCGGTGTTCAGGAACACCTGCGCCCATGACTGGGCAAGGTCTTCCTTGTTCCGGGCTCCCGCCGTCGCATTGGGATCGGTAAAGCCCGGCAGGGTCATGCTGCCGCCCGTCGTGTCATAGTCGCCGATGGAGGTCTGGCGGCCTTCCACATTGGCGACGACCTTGTGCGGCGCCGTGTAGATGCTGTTGTAGTAGTCACCGTCGGAAACCAACGACGTGCCGTCCTTCATGACGGCGTTGTAGTGATCCAGGATTTCGCCGGCATACCGCTTGTAGCGGACCTCGTAGTTCGTCCGCTCCTGACCGACCAGCGACGTATCGGCCAGCTTGGTCAGCGTCTTGCGGACTTCGGCCGTCAGGCCGGACATCACGGAGACTGCCTCGGTCGTGCGGTAGATCGAGTCCTTGGTGGCGTTCAGCCGCTCGTTGACGGCGTTGATCGCCTTCACGTTGGTATCGATGCGCAGCGACGTCGCGTAGGAGGCGCCGTCGTCATAGGCGGTGGATATGGTCTTCCCGGAGGCGAGTCGCGATTCGACCGACTTGGTGAATTCCGCCGCCATGCTCAACGACCGCAAAGCGGTCATCTGCACGGCATTGGTATGAATCGACATCGACATGACGAAGCCTCCGAACTTCCGGACGCGTCACGAAACCCTGGAAAGGGAGGCGGCGGCCGGGAGCTATCCTGGGCCGGCAGCAAATGCCGACCGGTAGATTTCACCGATAGGTAAAATCTACCTGGGTCATTTTTGCCCACAAGATTTAAGGCTTCGTGAACGGGCCGGGAATGATCCCGGTCCGCCCAACCACTTATCGCTCTACAGCCGCTCGCCCCGGATCATCCGGGGCAGATCGCCGACCATTCCCATGGCGTGCCGCATGAAGAACTTCTTGAGCGGCGGCATCCGGTTGACCGCCGCCATCCCAAGGTCGCGCGCCAGCTTCAGCGGGCCAAAATCGTTGGAGAACAGGCGAGTAAGCAGGTCGGTGACGGTGATCAGCGTCAGGTTGTCGAACCGGCGCCAGCGCTCGTACCGGGCCAGCGGTTCCGGACTGCCGACATCCAGTCCCAGCCTGTGGGCATCGACGATGACTTCCGCCAGCGCCGCCACGTCGCGCAGGCCCATGTTGAGGCCCTGGCCGGCGATCGGGTGCATCGCGTGGGCGGCTTCGCCGACCAGCGCCAGACGCTGCGCCACGTAGCGTTCGGCATGCAGCACCGACAGCGGCCATGCCGACCGCTTGGTCACGACCCGGATCGGACCCAGCCAGGAGCCGACCCGCTTCTGAAGCTCCGCCGTGAAGGCGGCGTCCGACAGGCCCATATACATCGGCACGCGCGACTTGTTCTCGCTCCACACGATGGAGGAGCGGTTTTCGGTCAGCGGCAGGATCGCGAAGGGACCGCCGGGCAGGAACTTCTCGACCGCGACTCCGCCATGGGGCTGGTCATGGGCGATGTTGCAGATCATGGCGCTCTGATCGTACTTCCAGGTCACGACGCCGATGCCGGCCTGCTTCCGGCAGAAGGAATTCTTGCCGTCGGCCCCGATCATCAGCCTCGCCTTGACGACCCGCCCGTCGGACAGGGTGACGCGTGCGCCCTTGACGTCGCGGTCGATCCGGGTGACCTGGGCCGGGACGATATGGCGCAGCCCCGGCAGTTCGGCGACACGGGCGAAGAGTGCGCGGCGGATCACGATGTTGTCGGCGATCCAGCCGAACGGGCCGATTCCGACATCCTGGTGATCGTAATGGAGGAACAGGGGCGACGCCTGATCGACCACGCGGATGTCCAGGATCGGTTCGGCGTCCTCCGCCATGTGCGGCCAGACCCCGGCGCCTTCCAGCACCCGCTTGGAGCAGAAGGCCAGCGCCGTCGTCCGGCCGTCGAAGTCCTGCTCCATCTGGGTCGGCGGCGTGTCGCGGTCCAGGCAGATCACGGGAACGCCGGCGCTCGCCAGCGCCGCCGCCAGGGTGAGGCCGGCCAACCCGCCGCCCACGATAACCACGTCGGTCGTCAACTCGAGCGAGTCGGTGGTTGCTTCGGCCGCAACGGGCCGCACGGTGTCTGATGTCGTCATGACAGCAAAATCGGCTGGCCGCCTCCAGATGTCCAGCGTGTCTTTAGGACGCATCGGGAAGCGCCCTTTTCATATCGATGCTTAAATAAAATGCACTGTATGTCCATAAATTAGGCGCACTGGCCGAAAGGGCTAGGCATACCGGAGCCGTCATGCGACGTTTCCCATGGATTGACGCCCCGGCACGCTTCTTGAAGACCGGGACGTCCGAGTATGGTCGCAAGTGGCTCGGCCAAATGAATTAGGTCAAGGGCTTCGTCCGGCGATGAGAACAAGGGGAAAGCGTTCATGAAACTCGTAGTGGCCATCATCAAACCGTTCAAGCTCGACGAAGTGCGCGAGGCCCTGACGACGCTCGGCATCCAAGGCCTGACCGTCAGTGAAGTCAAAGGGTTCGGCCGGCAGAAGGGCCAGACCGAAATCTATCGCGGTGCTGAATATTCCGTCAGCTTCCTGCCGAAAGTGAAGGTCGAAGTCGCCGTCAGCGAGGAATTGGCAGAGCAGGTCGTCGAAGCGATCCAGAAAGCCGCCAATACCGGCCGGATCGGCGACGGCAAGATCTTCGTGCTGGAAATCTCCCAGGCCGTGCGCATCCGCACCGGCGAAACCAACGGCGAAGCGCTGTAGGCACTGGCGACGAGGCGCTGTAAGCGCTGGCGACGACGTCTCCGTCTCTTGCGCATGAGGGCGTGGCCCGGCGGAATGGCAGTTCCGCCGGGTTTTCCATGTCCAGACTTGGCGCCCAGACCTGGCGCCCGTGTCCGGCATAATGATTGACGCATCGTTAACCATTTCATGCGACAAGCCTGCGACCGAAAACGCTCGAACCACTCGGGGTCGCACCAGTTAGCTTGTACCGGCCACCCGCCGCCGTTACACTCCGTTTCCGTTTTGTACGAAACTCCGGGGCCGTCCGGCATGCTGTCTTCCCCGCTCGTGAACGACCGGCTTGGCCGGTTGAGCGACTATCCCTTCACCCGGCTGGCATCGCTGCTGTCCGGGATCACGCCGCGCGCCAATGTCGAACCCGTCATCATGTCGGTTGGGGAGCCGCAGCACGCGCCTCCGGCCCTGATAGACGAGGTTCTGCGCACCAAATCCCATCTTTGGGGCAAGTACCCGCCGGTGGCGGGAACGCCTGAATTCCGGACATCGGCCGCCGGCTGGCTGAACCGCCGCTACGGCCTTCCCGACGGAATGATCGACGCGGAAAAGACGATCCTGCCCGTGGCGGGCACGCGGGAAGCCCTGTTCCTGGCGGCCCTGCTGGCGGTGCCCGAGTCGAAGGCGGGACAGCGTCCGGCGGTGTTGCTGCCCAACCCGTTCTATGCCGCTTACGAGGGCGCCGCCGTCATGGCGGGCGGCGAGGCGGTCTTCCTGACCACCACCCGCGAAACGGGTTTTCTGCCCGATCTGGATGCACTGTCGCCCGAGTTGCTGGAACATACGGCGCTCTTCTATCTCTGCACGCCGTCGAACCCGCAGGGTGCCGTCGCCGGCCGGTCCTACCTGGAGCGCGCGATCCTGCTAGCCCGCCGTCATGGCTTCGTGCTGGCGGTCGATGAGTGCTATGCCGAGATCTACGACCGTGAACCGCCGACTGGCGTGCTGGAAGTTGCGGCGTCGCTGGGTGGCGATCTGTCCAACCTGCTGGTCTTCCATTCGCTGTCCAAACGGTCGAACGCCGCCGGATTGCGCTCCGGCTTCGTGGCTGGCGATCCTGGTCTGATCGCGCTGTTCTCGCGGCTGCGCAGCTACTCGATCGCCGGCACTCCGCTGCCGGCCCTGGCCGCCGCCGCCGCGCTGTGGGACGACGACGTACATGTGGTCGAGAACCGGGCGCTCTACCGCGCCAAATTCGACGCGGCGCAATCGGCGCTGGAAGGCCGCTTCGGCTTCTACCGGCCTGCCGGCGGTTTCTTCCTGTGGCTCGACGTCGGCGATGGCGAGGACGCCACGGTCAGGCTATGGCGGGACGGGGGCATCAAGGTCCTCCCTGGCGCCTACCTGACCCGACCCGATGCCGACGGTATCAACCGCGGCTCCTCCTTTATTCGCATAGCACTGGTTCACGATGCCGCCACGATCTCGGAAGCCTGTACCCGCATCTCCAAGATCCTCTAAGCCCGATCCCAAGACCAAAGCAGACCCGAAGACCAAGCCGAAGACCGACACCGCGCGATCCCGAGCCACACGACAGAAGAGCAAGGCTTCCATGGCGACCCGTACAGCCGCATCGAATTCCACCAGCGGTTCTTCCGGACGGAACGCCGCCCAGCCGGCAGGGCGTCCCGCACCCAGGGCCGCCAAGGCCCCCCTGCTGCCGCCGGCATTGCGGGACTTCATCAAGCTGCGGGCGGTCGAGGGCACCGGTCTGGTCCTGGCGAGCATCGGGCTGCTGCTGATTCTCATGCTGCTGACCTACGAGCGCGGCGATCCGTCCTGGAACACCGCCGTCAATCCGGAAGCGAACCCCAAGATCGGCAATATCCTGGGATTGCCCGGCGCCTATATCGCCGACCTCCTGATGCAGTGGGTCGGCGTCGCCTCCTACCTGCTGGGCGGCATCGTGATGGCCTGGGGCCTGCGGATCATGAGCCACAGGGGCTTGAGCCGGCTGCCGCTCCGCATCTT
>DASQKT010000148.1:0-2997 GCA_035630415.1 Skermanella sp. | reverse complement strand
CGCCAGTCGGTCTACAACCAGTTCAAGGACGGCACCGTGACCTTCGAGTTCACCAAGAACTACAAGTTCACGATCCTCAACAACGAGAACATCTGGGCCAAGGCCGCCAACCGCGTCATCAACGAGAAGGTGCCGGTGGACAAGGCCGTGGACGAGATGCTGGCCCGCATCAAGGCGGTCGCCGGCTAAACGAATAAACCAGTTGCAAAAAGAACGGCGGACCCGATGGATACTCTGACGGTTTCCGACACGGACACGGAGGCCCCGCCCAAGCGGCGGGGCTGGTCGCAGACGCGGATCTGGGGCACCATCTTCCTGGTGCCCTACGTCCTGGTCTTCCTGTTCTTCGTGGTCTATCCCGTCTGCTACGGGTTCTGGCTGGCACGCGACCCGCAGACCTATGTTCAGTTGTTCGAAGACCCGATCTTCATCCGGTCGATCTTCAACACGCTGTTCTTCCTGCTGGTCGGCGTGAACCTGAAGATGCTCGTGGCGCTGCTGCTGTCGGGCTTCTTCCTGCACGACCGCATCTGGATACGCTGGCTGTCCCTGATCTTCATCCTGCCCTGGGCGGTGCCGTCGATCCCGACGATCCTGTCGGTCCGCTTCATGCTCAATCCGGAATGGGGCATCGTCAACCAGCTCATCTTCAAGCTGACGGCGGAAGACGGCCCGAACTGGCTGAACGATCCCACATTAGGCCTGACCTTCTCGGTGCTGGTCCACATCTGGAAAAGCCTGCCTTTCTGGACGCTGATCCTGCTCTCTGGCCGGCTCGCGATCTCCAAGGACATGTACGAGGCGGCCTCGGTCGATGGCGCAAGCTCGATCCAGCAGTTCCGCTTCGTCACGTGGCCGTCGATGAAGACGCTCTATGTGACCTGCACGCTCCTGTCGATGATCTGGACGCTCGGCGACTTCAACAGCGTCTATCTGCTGACGGGCGGCGGCCCGGCCGATCTCACCCATGTGCTGGCGACGCTCGGCATCCGCTACCTGCGGCTCGATCAGGTCAACCTGTCGATGGCGGCGATCGTCTCGGCGCTGCCGCTGGTGCTTCCGCTCGTGTACTTCATGATGAGGCGGCTGTCCAAATGACAACACGATCCATGGGACGACCGTTAGCCAAGATCGCGGGCGAAGCGAAGCTCCTGCTCATCGGCATCCCCGTCCTGCTCTGGACTTTGCTGCCGATCTACCACCTGCTGCTGTTCGCGATCTCGCCGCGCGACGCCGCGTTCTCCGGCAATCTCTGGCCGGAGGAGCCGACGCTCCGCAACTTCGAGATCGTGCTGAAGCAGGACCACTATTTCCTGATCCACTTCTGGGAACAGCTCGCCAACTCGCTGATCGTCGCCGTCTCGACCGGCTTCCTGACCCTGCTGATCGCGACCTTCGCCGCGTTCGCCATCAGCAGGCTCCGGGTGGAAGGCGGGCGCACGGTCATGAACCTGGCGCTCTTCACCTACTTCATCCCCGCCGCCTTCCTGGCGGTGCCGATGTACCGCACCATGGGCATCTATGGATTGCTCAACAGCAAGTGGGCATTGATCCTCGCCATGGTCACGGTAGCGTCGCCCTACGCGATCTGGGTGCTGAAGCAGGCCTCGGACAAGCTGCCCTATGAGCTGGACGAGGCGGCCGTGGTCGACGGCGCGTCTCCCCTCCAGCTCTTCTGGATGGTCTACCTGCCGCTGATGAAGCCGTCGCTGGTGGCGGTCGGGACCTACGCCCTCCTGCTCGCCTGGAACGAATACCTCTACGCCTTCCTGCTGCTGTCCCGCGACACCGAGATCACGCTGCCGGTGGCGCTCGGCAACTTCCTGGCCGCCGACGATTCCCCGTGGGAACTGCTGATGACGACCGGCCTGATCTACGCGCTGCCGCCGGCGGCGATCTACTACGCCTTCAAACGCTACATGGTCTCGGGCCTGACCGCCGGTGCGGTAAAGAGCTGAACAGTGGAAGGATTCAAGCATGGCCTCGGTTGAGATCAGGGACGTCCGCAAGGCCTATGGCAACGCGCAGGTCCTTCACGGCGTATCGGTGGACATCCAGGACGGCGAGTTCGTCATTCTGGTCGGCCCCTCGGGCTGCGGAAAATCGACGCTGCTCCGCATGCTCGCCGGGCTGGAAAGCATTACCGGCGGCGAAATCCGCATCGGTCCACGGGTGGTCAACGACATTCCGCCCAAGGAGCGGGACATCGCCATGGTGTTCCAGAACTACGCCCTCTACCCGCACATGACGGTCGCGGAGAACATGGCGTTCTCGATGCGGCTGCGCCGGGCGAAGAAGTCCGATATCGAGGTCCGGGTCAACCGCGCCGCCGACATCCTGGGCCTGACCAAGCTGCTCGGCCGTTACCCCAAGGAACTGTCCGGCGGCCAGCGCCAGCGCGTCGCGATGGGCCGCGCCATCGTCCGCGATCCCAAGGTCTTCCTGTTCGACGAGCCGCTGTCCAACCTGGACGCCAAGCTGCGCGTCGCCATGCGCGCCGAGATCAAGGAGCTGCACCAGCGGCTCCGGACCACGACGGTCTACGTCACCCACGACCAGATCGAGGCCATGACCATGGCCGACAAGATCGTGGTGATGCGCGACGGCATCGTGGAGCAGATGGGAGCACCCCTCGACCTTTACGACAGGCCGGGCAACCTGTTCGTCGCGGGCTTCATCGGCTCCCCCGCGATGAACCTGCTGGAAGGCGCCATCGAAGGCGGCGCTTTCGTGACCAAGGGCGGCCTGCGCCTGCCGCTGCCGGCGAACCATGCCTCGGCCCCCGCCGGCCGTCCCCTCGTCTACGGTCTCCGCCCCGAACACATTACGCTCAGCGACGGCGGCGTGCCGGTGGAAGTCGTGGTGGTCGAACCGACCGGTTCGGAAACCCTGATCGTGGTCAAGGGCGGGCACACCGAATTCGATTGCCTGTTCCGCAGCCGCATCCATCCCAAGCCGGGCGAAACCCTGCGCATCCAGCCGGATATCGCCCATGTC
>DASQKT010000147.1:0-2540 GCA_035630415.1 Skermanella sp. | reverse complement strand
GACGGCCCTGATCGGGCACCTGTTCATGCGGATGAACTATCTGAGCCTGTGCGGCTTGCTGGCCGGCGGCATGACCGATCCGCCTGCCCTGGCCTTCGCCAATGCCCTGACGCCGAGCGAGGCGCCCGCCCTGGCCTATGCGACGGTCTACCCGCTGGTGATGTGCCTACGAATCATAGCGCCCCAGGTCATGGTGCTGCTGCTGACGTGAGACGCGCTCACTTCAGGGTTTCGAAGAAGTCCATGATCGCTTCCCCGGTGCCGGACGGCCACTGGTGCGGATAGTAGCGGCCCCGTGAGGTCTGATCCTGATGGTGCGGACACCACAGGACGGGGTTGGCGGGATCGTGGGCGGCGAAGCGCTCGCACTCGAAGGGGCCGACTTCCGCCGGTTCCGCCGCCGCCTCGTCCTGGCCGTTCTGCGCCACCAGGGCGTCGCGTGCCCGCTCCCCTTCCGAGAACGGTACCAGCTTGTCCGCCGGGTTATGGAGCACCAGCGCCGCGACGCTGCCCCGGCAGTGGGAGCGCTGGACGCCGCCCGCGACGCTGCCGACGCCCCGGATCAAATCGCCCCTGGCACAGGCGAGGCTGTTGACGAACGACGCGCCCAGCGAGTGGCCGACGACGAAGATGCGGTCGGGATCGACACAGTAATCTCCGGCGAAGCGGGCGACGATAGCGTCGAACAGCCTGTAGTCGCGCAGGCTGTCGGGCTTGTCTCCCGGATTGGACCAACTGAAGGTGCCGTCGGCCTGCCGCAGCGCCAGCGGATAGACGAAGATGGTCGGATCGCCGGCGGGCTGCTCCAGCCCGTAATAGGCCCGGACCTGGGCATTGTCGTTGGTCCGCCCGTGGAAGGCCACGACCAGCCGGTGCGGGTGATCGGGATCGTAGCCGGCGGGAAAATCGGCGATCAGGCTACGCTCCCGCTCATCCAGCATGACGCGGTCCGGAACGCTGGCGGGCGGTGGCCGGCCGCACCCCGCCGAACCGGCGGCCTCGGCGTTAGCGGTGATACCGGCCGACCAGAGCAGGACCAGCAGGACAGCGGCGGACCAGCGCGACACCCGGAATCCTCCCTAATCGGACGAGGTCTGGCGCGGCAGTTCGGCTACGAGCGAGCGGGCGATGTCCAGATGGTCGCGCAGCGACGCCAGATGGTTGGCGGCGAAGGTGCGGAGCTGTTGGTTCTCGCCCTTTTCCGCTTGGCCGACGAACAGGTCGATCAATTCCTGATGGGCTTTGACCTCGGCATCGAGCCATGCGTGCTCGAAGGCATTGCCGGACAGGTTGTCGAAACTCCTGGTCGGCGAAGACGAGGCGGCATCCGCGGCGAGGGATATTCCGGCATCGGACGCCAGGACCGTCAGTTCCTGGGAGATCGGCCGATGATCCTCGATGATTCGTTCGACGAAGATCCGGACCCGCTTGTCGCCGGCCTTGGTCAGCGCCTGCTCGGCGGATTCGATCCGCGAGGCTTCCGCCCGCGCCGCCGCCTCGACGAACAGGCGGTCCTGCTCCGGCGGCCCTGCTGCCGAAGCTGCCGCAGGCAATCCCGCCGCCAGCGCCAGGACGAGGAGGAGGCCGGCGAACCAATTTTTCATGATGCGTTTCTCATGGAGCATTTCTCATGGAGCATTTCTTGCGGAACGGTGCAGCCCGGCTCGACCTGAAGCAGTCCTTGTAGTCGCCAACAAAGCGGAAGCCCGGTTGATCCATGGCCGGAATGTGAATAGGCGGATATGTCAGCCGAATCTTAACGACTACCGAGTAGACCGATCTTTCCATTCGAATTGAAAGCGATTTCTGGAAGACGAGGAGATCCGGCCGCCATGCGACCGCGCGACAATCTGGGAAGCCCGCGCGCGGCCGCCCGGAAACGCTGGGCCGCCCGCCTGTTCGGGCTGGCGATGTTCGGCCTTCTCAGCATCATGTTCCTGTTCCAGCTCCGCCAGGACCGGATCGCCTCCCTGTCGGCGGCCACGGCGACGGCGGAACGGCTTGCCCAGGTGCTGGAGGAGCACACGCGGGAAACGGCTGCGTCGGTCAACGCCGTGCTCAGCGCCACGGCTCTTCATCTCCGCACCCTTGACGGGGCCGGCACGGCCAACAGGGATTCGATCCGGAACGTGCTGATCGCCAATGCCCGCAGCCTGCCCTATCTGAAGGCTTTATCCTTCATAGGCGCTGACGGCAGGATGGTGGCATCCTCCCTCATGACATTGACCGAAGGGTTCGACGCGTCGGGACGGGATTATTTCCGCACCCATGCCGCCGGAGAAAAGAGGATGCTGATCGGGGTCGCCGTTCCCAGCCTGTTTTCCGGCGCTCCGATCGTGCCGATGACCATACCGGTGGAATCCGCTGTGGACGGCAGCTTCGCCGGCGTCATCGTGGCGGTCATGGAATCCATGCGGTCGGAAAGTTTCTATAAGTCCCTGCAAGTCGGCGAGCAGGGTATCGTCGCCATTGCGTCGGGCGGTACCGTAATGGTGCTTCAGACGCCAGGACGGGAGATCCCGAAAAACAGCGCCATCCCC
>DASQKT010000146.1:0-2921 GCA_035630415.1 Skermanella sp. | reverse complement strand
GACGAAACCGGGGCCATCGCCCGCGCGGTCGAGACGATCCGCGAGAACAAGGCCGCCGTGGATCGGGCAATCGAGGACGACCGCGTCAGCCTGGAGCGGCGGCAGGCGCGGATGGAGCGGCGCGACCGGCGCATCGGCAGTTTCGAACAGGCCATGAGCACTGTTTCGGTCTCCCTGTCTGCCGCCGCCGGGCATATGGGCGAGCAGTCCGGCCGGCTGGGGGAGGTCGCCACGGCCACCGCCGCATCGGCTTCCGCCGTCGCTTCCGCCGCCGCCCAGTCCACCGCCAACGTCGAGGCGGTCGCTGCCGCGACGGAGGAGCTGTCGGCGTCGATCCAGGACATCGTCCGGCAGGTCTCCGAGTCGTCGGCCATCGCCCGCGAGTCGGTCGAACAAGCCGAGCGGACCAACGCCACCGTCGCCGGTCTGGCCGACGCCGCCAACCGGATCGGCGAGATCGTCGCCCTGATCGGCTCGATCGCGGAACAGACCAACCTGCTGGCGCTGAACGCCACGATCGAGGCAGCCCGCGCTGGCGAGGCCGGCAAGGGGTTCGCCATCGTGGCGGCCGAGGTCAAGGGCCTCGCCACCCAGACGGCGCGGGCGACCGAGGATATCTCGACCCAGATCGCGGCGCTTCAGCAGGTGGCCGGCGACGCGGCGGGCGCCATCGGCGGCATCGGCGGGACGATCCGGCGCATCGCAACCATCGTTTCCGCGATTGCCGGCGCCGTCGAGCGGCAGGAAACCAGCACGCACGAGATCGCCCGCAACGTCACCCAGGTCAACGACGGCACCCGCGTCGTGACGGAGCACGCCGACCGTGCCCTGACCAAGGCCAATGAGGCCAGCGGCATGGCGGAGGACGGCCGCGCCGTGGTGACCCGGCTGGCCGGCCAGACCGAGGCGCTGCGCGAGCATCTGGAAAGCTTTATCCAGGACATGCGCGCGGCCTGACGGAACCTTGGACCGGACCGCGATGTTTTCCCTGATAGATAAGGTTAGATTGGTGCCGAGATCAGGTGACGCCGAATACCTGGTTAAATTATCGTAAAGAGAACCGGATCAAAAACAGGGCAACTTCTGCCGCGTCACAAAAACGGCATAGGGCTTCATTTTACCCCTACCAACGGCCGCCCTGTTGCACCAATCTAATTAGCAACGAAGGAGAGGATACATGGAAATCGCTTTGATAGCTTTGGTCGCCTCTGTCGCCGTTGCCGGTTGCTATGCAATCGCAAGCTCGGCCCAACCCGAGCCGATCCCGGTCCGGGTACGGTCCAACCGTCGGGGTCAGCGTCGCTGATCTGACGCGCAGACGACTCCGACCCGGACAACCGTCCGGGCCGAAGCCGCCTGCATACCGAACGAACCGATACCGGCACTCCGTCAGCGGTCGAGATCGTTGATGGCGCGGTTCAGTTCGAACTCCTTGGACGAGACGTAGGTCTCCATCCCGGCCAGCCGTCGTTCCACATCCCGGAACTTCTGCCTGAGCCCGGCTACCGTCACGTCCGGCTTGGTCGCGACGGTGCGCCAGAAGTCTTCTTCCTCGCGGCTGGCATAGGCCTTGGGCGGCTTGGTCTTGAGGACCAGCGCCGCGAGCAGATAGGCGCCTACCACCGGCATCGTGAAGAAGACCGCACCCAGTACCGTCCCGATGCGGACGAACATCACATCCACCCCGAGATAGTCGGCCAACCCGGCGCAGACGCCCAGCAGCTTGCCGTTCTCCTTGTCGCGGTAGAGCTGGTGCGGGTTGGGCGACGTGAAGGGCGATCCGGACCAGTTCATTGACGCGCCCTCCATCCCGGAGCTTCGGAGTCCAGGATCTTCTCCAGGCTTCCGATCCGGTTCTCCATCCTGCCCGCACTTTCCCAAAGGTCCGCCAGCATGCGTTCATCCTCGGCGGACAGGCCGCGGGACGACCGCCACTTGGTAGCGTAGTGGAAGATGATCCAGAGCGGCGCCACGATGGTCAGGAAAAGCACCGCCAGGACGAATGAGGCTCCGCTCATGGCTTAGCCCGCCATCGGCTTGGAGTTGTGCAGGCGGGCCTTGAGGTCGGCCAACTCCTGCTCGACCTTGGTCGAAGCCTCGAAGTCGGAGAACTCCTCCGCCAGCGTCTTCCGGCGGCCGATGTCCATCGACTCGGCGCGGCCTTCCAGCTCATCGAGGTTGCGCTCCACCTGCTCGAACCGGGCGAAGGCATCGTTGATGCGGTCGTCGTGGATCTGGGTGTTGACCTTCAGACGGCTGGCCGCCGACTTGTGGCGCAGCACGATCGCCTTCTCGCGCTTCTTGGCGTCGGTCAGCTTCTCCTGAAGCCGGCTGATGTCCTCGCTGCTCTTGGCCAGCGCCTCTTCGATATGGACGAGCTGGTGTTCCAGAACGTCGATCTGCTCGGCGATCTTGGACTTGGCGACCAGCGCACCCTTGGCGAGGTCGTCGCGGTCGCGCGACAGGGCCAGTTCGGCCTTGCGCTGCCACTCTTCCATTTCCCGGCCGAGCTGGTTGAGCTTGCGCTCGATCTCCTTCCGCTCGGCGATGGTGCGGACGGTGCTGGAGCGGACCTCGACCAGCGTGTCCTCCATCTCCTGGATGACGAGGCGGATCAGCTTTTCCGGGTCCTCGGCGCGGTCCAGGATGGAGTTGAGGTTGGAATTGACGATGTCGGTCAGGCGGGAAAAGATGCCCATGGTGATCTAGCTCCTTTCAGGTCTCTTGGAATTCCGTCAGTCGGTCTCGTCAGGCCACGAAGGCGCCGAGAACCACGCCGGCGGCGAAAAACACCCAGGTTTCGGTCGAGCGGGTGCGCAGATAGTCGAGAAAGCGCTCGCCTGTCGTGCGGGTCGGACGGTCCGAAGCCCGGTAACGGCTGCGGTAGCGCGGGTAGTCCTGCATGGCAGTCTCCAAAGGGA
>DASQKT010000145.1:0-15027 GCA_035630415.1 Skermanella sp. | reverse complement strand
AAGGGCCTGTCGATCCGCCCTTGTCGGAAACGAGAGAAAATTGCCGCGCCATTCTTACCTATAGCGGAAGTGGAGCGCCCAATATCTCTCACCTGCTCAGAGATATCCAACTAAAAACGCAAGTTGCCGATCTTTAAAGATTCGACAGAATTCTTCTTATTTTGGTTGAGGAAACAGAAGGAAAATAGCTGTGCAACTAATCTTCTATTCAGTTATTTTATGATTAAATACGACGAAAAGGCGGTCATTCACCGATCGCCCGGCTCCGACTGATAATCAATGGTCATCTACTGTCCAGCCACGGTAGAACAGGGCGAACCCCACCACTCCCATTGCCGCCGCAATCACGAGTCCGAAACCTCCGATTGCCATGTCGATCCAGAAGGCGTTCAGCAGGACGCTGAGGAAAATAACGACGAACCCAGCTACCGCCTGGGGAGTCTGCACCGATTTCTGGATGCGGCTGAGGCGTGTCCAATACGTCAAGAGGTCCCCCCAATGTTCGTTCCGCGTGCGGTGCCTAGTCAAGAAAGTTGCGTGGCTGCGGCGCGCGGCTGTTATTTTCCGTAATCCTATTACCCGGATCTGGGTACGTTCAAGAACACTGACGAAAGTCAGCAGCGTTGAATCGTCGCAGTGGCGAAGCGCCGGATTGGCCGGCCGAATCGCTTCCCTGCCGGAAGGGTCAGCCTTTGTTGCCTCCCCTCTCGTAGTTTTGGACTAATGGCAAGTCCGCCAAAGCGGCCTATGATCGATCCCAAGCAAAACAGCGCCACCGCATCGATCCTTGAAAATGCGGCAAAGAGGCGGGACGGGAGAGAGACAGACCATGTGTAGACTTTTCGTCATGCAGGACCCGGCGTCGTACGAGTGCGAAACGCGGGCCGTTCGCCTGCACGGCCACACCACGAGCATCCGCCTGGAGGCCGAGTTCTGGGCGATCCTGGAAGAGATCGCGGCCCGCGAGGGCGTTGCGCTGTCGCGTTTCCTCTGCACGCTGCATGACGAGGTGCTTCAGCATCAGGGCGACATCCCCAACTTCGCATCCATGCTGCGGGTGACCTGCGCATTGTACCTGCGCGACCCCGTGGCCCACGCCTCGGCGGTGGCCGCGCGCAGGGCGAGGGAAATCGACGCTGTAGTAGCATGATACTACCACCCCCTCGTTTCGCCGCCCTAGGATTTCGCTCAAGCGCTTGAAACCAAGCGAAATGAAACAAAAGCGAAACCAGGGGAGGACCCGGATCAATGGCCAAAGTCATCCACGCGATGTTCCGCGTGATTGATGAGAACAGGTCACGCAACTTCTACGCCATAGCGTTTGGGCTGGAAGCTGCCGACCGTTACGAGTTCGACGGGTTCACCCTCGTCTACCTGCGGAACCGCGAGGCCGATTTCGAGGTCGAACTGACCATCAACCACGGTCGGACGGAACCCTACGACTTAGGCGACGGCTACGGCCACATCGCGGTCGCCGTCGACGACCTGGACGCCGAGCATCGCCGCTTCACCGAAGCGGGTCTCAATCCCAACCCGATCAAGGAATTCATGCGCGAGGGCACGCTGATGGCGCGCTTCTTCTTCGTGCAGGACCCCGACGGCTACAAGGTGGAGGTGCTCCAGCGGCATGGCCGCTACCGCTGAACCACCATCGACGGAAAACAACAAGACCAAAGCCGAACAAGGCAGTCCGAACCCCGTCCCCCGAGGGAGGAGACACGCATGAGGACCATCGACAAGCGGGCCAAGGTGACCCGCCGCAATTTCCTGAAATCGGGCGCCGCCGTCGCCGGCGTCACAGCCATCGCCGGCGGCGCCACGGTGACGGTCGATCCCAATGGCGCCTGGGCGATGACCACCCAGCACCTGAAGCCCGAAACCATGGTGACGCTCGTCAAGATGGCGCGCGACCTCTACCCCCACGACCGCCTGGGCGACGCCTACTACGCCAAGGCGGTCGAAGCCTATGACGGCAAGGCCGGCGCCGACGCGACCCTGAAGCAGTTGCTCGAACAGGGCGTCGCCGATCTGAACACGGCATCGCAGGCCAAGCACGCGATGCCCTACGCCGCCGTCAACGAAGAGGGCGACCGGGTCGCCGTCCTGCGCACGATGGAGACCACCCCGTTCTTCCAGAAGGTGCGCGGCGACATGGTCGTGGCCCTCTACAACCAGCCGGCCGTCTGGGCGAAGTTCGGCTACGAAGGCTCGTCCGCCGAGCACGGTGGCTACCTGCATCGCGGCTTCGACGACATCGACTGGCTGAAAGACGCCTGAGTAAACAAGCGCGTCACCAAGCGCGTCACTAGGCGAGTCAGCAAACGGCGGTTGGGAGGAACGGGAAAGATGGCTGCGAAATTCGACCTCAACGACGACAGCGTCGTGGTGATCGTGGGCTCCGGGGCCGGCGGCGGCACGCTGGGCAACGAACTGGCCCAGAAGGGCATCAAGGTGGTGGTCCTGGAAGCGGGATCGCGCGTCGAGACGGAGGAATTCGTCAACAACGAGTGGGAGGCATTCTCCCAGATAAGCTGGCTCGACAAGCGGACCACGTCGGGAAGCTGGCGGGTCGCCAAGGACTTCGCCGGCCTGCCGGCCTGGATCGTCAAGGCGGTCGGCGGCTCGACCATCCACTGGGCGGGCGCCAGCCTGCGCTTCCAGGAGCACGAGTTCAAGACCCGCACCCATTACGGCGACCTGTCCGGAGCCAACCTGCTGGACTGGCCGATCACGCTCCAGGAACTTGAGCCCTACTACGCCAAGGCCGAGTCCAAGATGGGTGTCACGGGCACCAACGGCATCCCGCGCCTGCCCGGCAACAACAACTACAAGGTCCTCGCGGCCGGCGCCAAGGCGATGGGCTACAAGGAGTTCCACAGCGGCAACATGGCGATCAACTCGCGGGAGCGGGACAACCGTGGCTCCTGCCAGCAGATCGGCTTCTGTTTCCAGGGCTGTAAATCCGGCGCCAAGTGGTCGACCCTGGTCGCCGAACTGCCCAAGGGCGAGGATACCGGCAACCTCGAAGTCCGCTCCGACGCCCAGGTACTGAAGATCGAGCATGATGCGTCCGGCAAGGTGACCGGCGTGCTCTACGGTGACAAGGCCGGCAACGTCCATCGCCAGAAAGCCCGCATCGTCGCGGTCGCCGGCAACTCGATCGAGAGCCCGCGCTTGCTGCTCAACTCCGCCTCCACGATGTTCCCGGACGGGCTGGCGAACAGCTCGGGTCAGGTCGGGCGCAACTACATGCGCCACACCACCGGGTCGGTCTACGCGACCTTCGAGAAACCCGTCCACATGTACCGCGGCACCACCATGGCCGGCATCGTCCGCGACGAGGCCAAGTTGGACACCTCGCGCGGCTTCGCCGGCGGCTACGAGCTGGAAACGCTGTCGCTCGGCCTGCCCTTCATGGCGGCCTTCCTCAACCCGGGCGCCTGGGGCCGCAGCTTCACCTCCGCGATGGACGGCTACGACCACATGGCCGGCATGTGGATCGTCGGCGAGGACATGCCGCAGGAAACCAACCGGATCACCCTGCACGCGTCCGAGAAGGACACCTTCGGCATGGCGATCCCGAACGTCCATTTCGACGACCACCCCAACGACGTCGCGATGCGCAACCACGCCTTCCGCCAGGGCTCGACCCTGTACGAGGCCGTTGGCGCCACCCGCACGATCCACACTCCCCCCTACCCTTCCACCCACAATCTCGGCACCAACCGGATGAGCGCCAACGCCCGCGACGGCGTCGTCAACAAGAACGGGCAGACGCACGACATCAAGAACCTGTTCGTCTCGGACGGCAGCCAGTTCACGACCGGGGCCGCCTGCAATCCGACCCTGACGATCGTCTCCCTCGCGATCCGGCAAGCGGACTTCATCGCCGACCAGATGAGCAAGCGGGAGATCTGACTGGGGCTTCGGTCTTCGCCCTGTCCGGATCGGGTCCGGACAGGGCTTTTTCTCCGCCAAAATTGGTCAGGCCACCCGACCTTTTAGCCGGTTGACCTTCGTCGTCTTATGATTGACACTCCCCGCAAAATCAAACAACACGGGGCGGGGGGAACTGCCACATGACCAAAGTCGCCTTATCCGGAGCCGGCGGCAATATCGGGCGCGTACTGCGGCCGCAACTGCTCGAGCGCGGCGTCGATCTGCGGTCCGCCGGCGGCTCCAGGCCGCTTGAGCCGCTGGTCGAGGGCGAGGATGTCTGCCACGGCGACCTGCGCGACCCGGCGGTAGTCGACCGGCTGCTCCAGGGCGTCGATGTCCTGATCCATCTGGCCGGCACCAGCGTCGAGCGCCCGCTGCCCGAGATCATCGACAACAACCTGCGTGCCCTTCACGAAGTCTACGAAGGCGCCCGCCGCCACGGTGTCAAGCGCATCCTGTTCGCCAGTTCCAATCACGCCATCGGCATGCATACGGTGGACGAGACGCTGGGGCTCGACTGCGAGTTCCGGCCGGACGGCTTCTACGGCCTCAGCAAGGTTTGGGGCGAGGCGATGGCCCGGATGTACTGGGACAAGCACGGGATCGAGGGCATCAGCGTCCGGATCGGCTCCTACCAGGAGCGTCCGATGGAGTTCCGCCACCTCAGCACATGGCTGGGGCACGACGACTTCCTGCACATGATCATGCAGGCGATCACCGTACCCTCGGTCGGTTACCTGACGGTCTGGGGCGTCTCCGCCAATACGCGGAGCTACTGGGACAATACCGGCGCCGAGCGCCTTGGCTACGAGCCGGTTCAGAACGCGGAGGACTTCGCCGCCGAGATCCTGAAGAAGCCCAACCCGCTCGATCCGATAGCACAGCGCCACCACGGCGGCAGCTTCGTCACCATGGACTACACGCCGCAGGACGAGCGGCCGGGACCTCTGACGCCCGACGACACGACCGGCTGAGGCGGTATTCCGTGCCGATCCACACCGTCGCGTCCCAGCGGCTCTACCAGCAGGTCGCCGGCCAGCTCGGCGAACTGATCCGGCAGGGCGAGTTCCTGCCGGGCGACCGCCTTCCGCCGGAACGCGACCTCGCGCGCCAGCTCGGCGTCAGCCGCCCGACCGTGCGCGAGGCGATGATAGCGCTTGAGATCGCCGGTCTGGTCGATGTCCGGACGGGCTCCGGCGCCTATGTCCGCAAGGCTCCCGCTACCGGCGTCATGCCGTTCGCGCCGCCCGACATCGGCCCCAGCCCGTTCGAGCTGGTGGCGGCCCGCCGGTTGATCGAGCCGGAGGTTGCGTTCACCGCAGCCGGATGCATGCATGCCGGTGTGCTGGCCGGGATAGCCGAAACGCTCGACCTGATGCGAACCGGCATCGATGCCGGGCACGGCGTCCAGGCGGCTGACCGGCTGTTCCATACCCGCATAGCGGGCGCGACCGGCAATACCGTGCTGTCCGCCATCGTGGAGCAGCTTTGGGACAGCACGTTCGAGCCGATCTTCGAGGGCTTGAGCCGGCGCACCGGCCTGCCGGAAAACCAGCGGGCGGCCCTGGCCGGCCATATCAGGATTTTCGAAGCGCTGGAACGCGGCGACGCCGCCGACGTCAGGGACGCCATGCGCGCCCATCTGGCGGAGGTCGAGACGATCCTGATGGCGGAAGACTGGCCAGCACCCGTATCCGCGACCGGCACGGATTGACCGCAATGCTCAATAAGCCCGAACGGGCATATCTTCAAAGGGAAAGGAAAGTTCATCATGGCGACACAGCAGCGTGACCTGCTGAGGGCGATGTTCGATGCGGCCGTCGATGCGGCGCTGCCCGACAAGGTCGTGCCCAAGCACCTTCCGCCGCCGCCCAAGGGCCGCACCATCGTCCTCGGCGCCGGCAAGGCCTCCGCCGCGATGGCGAAGGCGGTCGAGGACCACTGGCCCGGTCCGATCGAAGGGCTGGTCATCACCCGCTACGGCCATGCCGTGCCGTGCCGCCATATCGAGATCGTCGAGGCCTCCCATCCCGTCCCGGATGCCGCAGGCCACGCGGCGGCACAGCGAATCCTGGAACTGGCCGAGAGCGCCGGGCCGGACGATCTGGTCCTGTGCCTGATCTCGGGCGGCGGTTCCGCCCTGCTGGCGCTGCCGGCTCCCGGCTTGACACTGGAGGACAAGCAGGCGGTCAACAAGGCGCTGCTGGCCTCGGGAGCAGATATCGGCCAGATGAACGCGGTGCGGAAGCACCTGTCTGCGATCAAGGGCGGGCGGCTGGCGGCGGCGGCATATCCGGCCAAGGTCGTCAGCCTGCTGATCTCCGACGTGCCGAACGACGATCCCTCCGTCATCGCCTCCGGCCCGACCGTCCCCGATCCCTCGACCTTCGAGGACGCCCGCGCCGTTCTGAAGCGCTATGGCATCACGCCCTCGCCGGCCGTCCAGCAGCACTTGGAACGCGCGGAGGAGGAATCGCCCAAGCCCGGCGATCCCCGTCTGGCCGACGTGACCAATGTCATGATCGCGACGCCGCAGTTCTCGCTGGAAGCCGCCGCCGAAGTCGCGCGCAAGGCCGGCGTGACCCCGCTCCTGCTCGGCGACAGCCTGGAGGGCGAGGCTTACGAGGTCGGCAAGATCATGGCCGGCATAGCGGCCTCCGCCGCGACCCACGGCCACCCGCTGCCTGCGCCCTGTGTGCTGCTGTCGGGCGGTGAGACGACGGTCACCGTGCGCGGCAAGGGCCGGGGCGGACGCAACGTCGAATTCCTGCTGGCGACCGCCGTGGCGCTCAACGGCCGTCCCGGCATCTGGGGCATCGCGGGAGACACCGACGGCATCGACGGCGCCGAGGAGGTCGCGGGTGCGATCATCACTCCCGACACGATCGCACGTGCCGCCGCCAAGGGCATCAGCGCCAAGGAAAGCTTGGCCGACAACGATGGCCACAGCTTCTTCGAGGCGCTGGGCGATCAGGTCGTCACCGGACCGACGCTGACCAACGTCAACGACTTCCGGGCGATCCTGATCGAAGACCCGGCGAAGGGATAAGGTCGCGACCATGCCTGCCACCAGCATCGACAAGCAGCCGTTCGGCACTCTTGCCGACGGCTCCGCCGTGGACCGCTACCGCCTGACCGGAGACGGCGGGATCGAGGTGGAGATCATCCCGTTCGGCGGCATCGTCACCGCCCTGCGGGTGCCGGACCGCGACGGCAAACTCGCCAACGTCGTCCTTGGCCTGCCCCGGCTGGAGGACTACGCGGTCCCAGGCCGCTACTTCGGCGCCATTATCGGGCGCTACGCCAACCGGATCGCGCGCGGGCGGTTCGAACTGGATGGCGCTGAGGTCACGCTTGCAGCCAACAACGGGCCGAACGCGCTGCACGGCGGGCCGGGCGGCTTCAACCAGCGGCTCTGGCGGGTGGAATCCGCCAGCGACGGCCGGCTGGTCCTGACCTACCGCAGCCCCGACGGCGAGGAAGGCTATCCCGGCACGCTGGACGTGACGGTGACCTACTCGCTGACGCCGGATAACGGCTTGCGGATCGACTACCGGGCGCAGACCGACCGGACGACGGTGGTCAACCTGACCAATCACAGTTTCTTCAATCTGGCCGGCGAGGGAGCGGGCAGCATCGAGGGGCACGAGCTGATGGTGAACGCGTCGCGCTACACGCCGGTCGATCAGACTTCTATCCCCACCGGCGAGATCGCGCCGGTAGCCGGCACTTCGTTCGACTTCACGAAACCCGTCCGGATCGGCGCGAGGATTCGGGACGGCCATCCCCAGCTCGTCACGACGCGCGGCTATGACCACAACTTCGTGATCGACAATCACGGCGGAGACGATCCCGTGCTGGCAGCGCGGGTGGTCGATCCGGGATCGGGCCGCATCATGGAGGTGCTGACGACGGAACCGGGCGTGCAGGTCTACACCGGCAATTACCTGGATGGGACGCTGGTAGGCTCGGGCGGTGGGACTTACCGGCAGGGCGACGCGCTGTGCCTGGAAACGCAGCACTTCCCCGATTCGCCCAACCAGCCGGAGTTCCCCTCGACCAAGCTGAATCCTGGCGAGGTCTTCCGTTCGACGACGATCTACCGGTTTCCGAAGCCCGTGTGAACGCCTGTTCGTCATTCCAGGGCGTAGAAACTTATCTTGGACCGATGGCGCAACCGCAGGGCTATGCCCGATGTTCCTTCTCCTGTGCCCCGCCGGGGCTGCATTTACGGCTGATTTGAGAAAAGGAACGGATCATGGGTCTCTTCGACTTCGTGAAGGAAGCGGGCCGCAAGCTTGGCATCGGCAGCGATGCGCCGACGCCGGACGAACTGCGGGCCGAAGTGACCAAGCTTGGTCTGGACGCCAAGGATCTGGCGCTCGATGTGCAGGGAGATACCGTTACGGTGTCGGGCAGCGCTCCCAGCCAAGAGCTGCGTGAAAAGATCGTCCTTGCGGTGGGCAACGTCCATGGCGTCGCCAAGGTCGAGGACAAGCTGACGGTCGCGGCACTCGACGGCTCGACCCAGACCGGCGAAGCATCGGCCAGCGGGACATCCGCTTCGGCACAGGCCCAGGCGAAATTCTACACGGTCAAGTCGGGCGATACGCTGTCGAAGATCTCGAAGGAGTTCTACGGCGACGCGAACCGCTATAACGGGATCTTCGAAGCCAATCGCCCCATGCTCGAGCACCCGGACAAGATCTATCCGGGTCAGGTCCTGCGCATTCCCTGACCAGGAAACGACAAGGAAACATTCAGGTCCAGACGGGCAGGTCCAGACGGGATGCGCCGGTGAAAGCCGGCGCGTCTCAGGTCAGCGGCCGTTCCACTGGCGGACGTCGCCGGTATCGACGTGGATGAAGCCCTTGTTCGGATAGTAGCCGACACCGCCCTGCCCCAGCGCCAGGGCCGCCTTACGCATGTTGCGCAGGCTGACGCCCGGCAGCGTGATATCGACCGCCTGCCCGACCATGTGGTAGCTGTGCGACGCCGTCCGGACGCCGTGACGGCGCAGCGCCGCGTTGGTTTCCGGGGTCCGGTAGCCAGAAAGGATCTCGAACGGCTTGGCCGCGTCGACGTTGTTTCCGACATTGAAGAGCAGGTCCAGCAGCGCCGGATCGATCGTCTTCGTCTGGTCAGTGCGCCAGTCGCGCATCAGCCAGTTCACGCGGTCCAGGGCATCGACCACGTAGAAACCGTCCTGAAAGTACGTTTCCTTGAAGAACTCGCCGGTCTGGCGATGGTACAGATGAAGCGTCCTGTCCTTGAGGGGTGCAACAGCGGCCGCCGCCGGTTTGATCGATGCCAGGATCGCAGCGGAAATCCCGCCCGCGATCAGCGACCGCCGTGATACCGCCCCCGTTTTACCGCTAAAATGCATAAAACCAGCCCCATTATGGTTAATATTGCCTGTGCGAAGAATGCCCATGACTGGATTTTGTTTCCGGGTCAACTCATTAAATTAACTTTTTCTTAACCATTTTTGTGACCAAGGGCGTACTGTGCTCTCTCGCGCCGCAGCATTTGGTAATTTTCCTAAGCAGTTTTCCTTAAAGCTGAAAATGCGAGTGGCGAACGACTCCAAATAGTAGCGCCCATCGTCGCGAAAGGCCGAGATCTACAAGCCCTCCCGCGTGTTGAAACATCTGGAACTAAGTCTGGCAGGCCACGGGCCACTCTTTCGCCATCGGCTTCTGGCCTTAAGAAAGAGGAAAACTAACCCATGCGAATTGCGCAAATTGCTCCGCTTGCCGAAAGCGTCCCTCCGCGCCTGTACGGGGGAACCGAACGTATCGTCTCATATTTGACCGAGGAACTGGTCCGCCAAGGCCATGACGTCACCCTGTTCGCCAGCGCCGATTCGTTAACGTCGGCGACGCTGTTGCCCGGCCGTTTCCGCGCCACCCGGCTGGACCCGGCATGCCCGGACCCGACGGCCAGCACCATGCTGATGCTCGACCGGGTCCGCCGCATGGCGGACGAATTCGATATCCTGCATTTTCATATGGATTGTTTGCAATTTCCCCTGTTCCGTCATCTCGCCGACCGCACCCTGACGACGCTGCACGGCCGGCTGGATCTTCCGGACCTTTATCCGTTCTACCATGAGTTCGACGACATGCCGGTCGTGTCGATCTCCAACAGCCAGCGCATCCCGGTGCCGGACGCAAAATGGGCCGGGACCGTCTATCATGGGGTCCCGGCAGCACTTTACCGGCCCTCCACCGAATCCGGCGACTATCTGGCCTTTCTGGGACGGATCTCCCCCGAGAAGCAGCCGGACGAAGCGATACGGATTGCCCTGCGGGCGGGCATCCCGCTGAAGCTGGCGGCCAAGGTCGACCGGGCCGACGCCGACTACTTCCAGGATCGCATCCGGCCCCTGCTGGACCATCCGCTGATCGACCTGATCGGCGAGATCGGCGACAAGGCGAAGAGCGGTTTCCTGGGCGGCGCCAAGGCCCTGCTGTTCCCGATCAACTGGCCGGAACCGTTCGGCATGGTGATGATCGAAGCCATGGCAGCCGGCACCCCGGTTGTAGCATATCGCTGCGGATCGGTTGAAGAAGTGGTTGAACATGGGCTCACAGGGTTTATCGTGGACAGCCAGGACGAGGCCGTGGCCGCTGTCGGACGCATCGGCGAACTGGACCGCCGCAAGATCCGCGCCCGGTTCATGGAGCGTTTCTCAGTCGAGCGCATGGCGCGCGACTATGTCGAACTCTATCGCAAAGCCGCCGAGGGAAGATTGCACGCCCTGCCGGCCATTCCGGACCGGTCAGGCTGGAGCAACGGGGCGGCCGGAAAGGCTACCTGATCATGACGACGCCGGGACCTGACGCGTTACCCGATGCCGCATTCACCGACCCCGCATCGGAATTCTACATTCCGGCGGTCGGCTCCCTGACCGACCGCCGGACCCGAACGATCAAGCATGCCGACACCTTCGCCGTGTTCGACGACCACGGCGATATCCTCTACGCCAAGGGCCGGCCGGACGGGCTGTTCCACCAGGACACCCGCTATATCTCCCGGCTGGAACTACTGATCGACGGCCAGCGCCCGCTGCTGCTCAGCACCACGATCGAGGACCGGACGGCGGTACTGTCCAGCGACATGTGCAATCCGGACCTCTACCGGGACGGTGAGCACATCCTGCGGGAGACCCTGCATCTTGCCAGGGCCAAGTTCCTGTGGAACGGCGCCTGCTATGAAAGGCTGGTGATCCGCAACTACTCCGACCATCCGGTCCAGGCGACGCTGACGATACGGTTCGGCGCCGACTTCGCCGATCTGTTCGAGGCACGGGGCCAGAAGCGCCAGCGACGCGGCACGATAGAGCCGCCACGGGTCGGCAAGGATCGCGCCACGCTGGCCTATGTCGGGCTCGACGGGAAACGCCGGGAAACGCTTTTTCAGTTCGACCCGCCGCCGGCGCGGCTGACATCGTTCGAGGCGTCCTACGACCTGAGCCTGGCGCCGAAGGAGTGGATGCCGCTGTTCTCGATCATTTCCGTCGCCGGCATGAAGCCGGAGCGGGAGGGGACGCGGGCTGGCTTCTTCGTCGCCTTGCGGGCCAAGTTCCGTGACCATCGGACGATGTTCGCTCCAGTAGCACGGATCGTGAGTTCGAACACCGTGTTCAACGAGACCCTGCGCCGGTCCGGATCGGACCTCGCGATGCTGACGACCAGGACGCCCGAGGGAGCCTACCCCTATGCCGGCATCCCATGGTTCAGCACGGCATTCGGCCGCGACGGGATCATCACCGCCCTGCTGATCGTCAGCTTTGCCCCCGACGTCGCCGCCGGTGTGCTGCGCCATCTGGCCGCGATGCAGGCACACGAAGAGGACCCTGCCGCCGATGCCGAGCCGGGCAAGATCCTCCACGAGACGCGCGGCGGCGAGATGGCGATGCTGGGCGAGGTTCCGTTCCGGCGATACTACGGCAGCGTCGATTCCACCCCGCTGTTCGTCATGCTGGCGGGCGCCTATTACGACCGGACGGGCGACGTGGCGCTGATCACCGAACTCTGGCCCAACATCGAGGCGGCACTGGGCTGGATCGACCGCTACGGCGACCGGGACGGCGACGGCTTCGTCGAATACGGACGGCGAAACCAGACCGGGCTTGCGAACCAGGGATGGAAGGACAGCTACGACAGCGTCTTCCACGCCGACGGTGCTATGGCCGAAGGACCGATAGCCCTGGTGGAAGTCCAGGGCTACGTCTATGCCGCCAAGCGCGTGGCGGCGGGTTTGGCGCGGCGCCTGGGTCAAGCCGGCAGGGCGGCGGCGCTGGACGGGGAGGCGGAAACCCTGCGCAGCCGGTTCGAAGATGCCTATTGGTGCGAAGAGATCGGCACCTACGCGCTGGCGCTGGATGCCGCCAAGCGGCAATGCCGGGTGCGGACGTCCAATGCCGGACACGCGCTGTTCAGCGGTATCGCGGCCAAGGATCGCGCGGAGCGGGTCGCGGCGACGCTGATGGACGCGGCGTCCTTTTCAGGATGGGGGATCAGGACGCTTGCCACGTCGGAGGCTCGCTATAACCCGATGTCCTACCACAACGGATCGATCTGGCCCCACGACAACGCCCTGGTCGCCATGGGTCTGGCACGCTACGGGCATGCCGAAGCGGCAGCGCGGGTATTTCACGGACTGTTCGACGCGGCGGCCGACACGGACCTGCGCCGCCTGCCCGAGCTGTTCTGCGGCTTCCCCCGCCGACGCTCCCGCTCGCCGGTGTCATATCCGGTCGCCTGCTCACCCCAGGCCTGGGCCAGCGCCACCCTGCCGGGCCTGCTGTCGGCGACCATAGGGCTACGCTTCGTTCCCCAGCGGAACGAGATCCGCTTCGAACGCCCGGTCCTGCCAGCCTTCCTGGACGAGGTGGAACTGCATGGGCTGAAGGTCGGCAACTGCGAAGCCGACGTCCTGCTCCGCCGACACGCCATCGATGTCGGCGTGACCGTCCTGCGGCGGAGCGGGCCGGTCAATGTCGTGACGGTGAGTTGAGGGGGCGATGATCGTAGTTGCGCCCCGTTCCGTCATGCCATTTAGGGCATGACGGATCAGGTCACGACGGTTGGAGGCTTTCCGTGAAACCGGAAATTCCCTACCCGATCAAAGCAGCCAGCCGTCCGTCGTGTGGTGGGTCTGCGCATCCTGGCTGTGGTCGGCGATCACGGCGGTCTCGACCGGAGCAGATGCGTCTTCCAGCGCCTGCCATTTGGTCAGGGCGGCGGAGGCCGTGGCATCGGTGGCGTCGGATGCCGTTTGGGTGTCGGTCTGCTCGACCGCCGCCCCGGCGGCCGTCCCGGCATCCTTGGCATGGTTGTAGACGATGAGTTCATCGCCGGCATTCTTCACCAGTCCGGAGGATTCCTCGTCGGCGGCGGACCCGGATGCGGCGGCAACGTCACCCGAAGTCTCGGCGGAAGACCAAACCCCTGCCGTGCCGGATGCGTGCTCGTCGCCGACCTTGTTGCCGCTGACCTTCAGGCCGTCGTTGTTGCCGCTATTGACGCGCAGCCAGTCGTCGCGATTGATGATGTTGCCGCTCAGCGTGATGTTCTCGCTGTAGAGCGGGCTCGAGTGGGTGGCAACGCTCTTGTCGATCCAGATGACGGCGTCGTAATCGTTATCCGGATGCAGGTAATTCTTGGCAATGTAGCTGTCGCGGGCGCCGGCTACCAGGATGGCCGACTTGTTGACGTCCCAGACTTCGTTGCCGGTGACCGTCAGGTCTTTGGCCTCGTAGCCACGCGCGTTCGGCCACATCCATTTGGTGTC
The DNA here is from genome assembly GCA_035630415.1 of Skermanella sp. Classification (GTDB taxonomy): domain Bacteria; phylum Pseudomonadota; class Alphaproteobacteria; order Azospirillales; family Azospirillaceae; genus Skermanella. The sequence continues at coordinate 1,287 of DASQKT010000145.1, read as the reverse complement.
GGTCCAGCCGCCGACGCTGATGCCGTTGACATCGGCATTCCACACCTTGTTGTTGGTGATATCGTCGTTGCTCGAACCGCCCTTGACCGCGATACCGGCAGTGCCTTCGACACCCTGGACGTTGTTGCCCGAAATCTGGGAATTGTTCACCGCAACGAAGTCGATGCCTTCGCCGCCCGAATCCTTGATACTGTTGTGGACCACCTTGACGTTGTAGGCCTGCGATACCTTGATGCCGTCGTCGCCCGAACTGTAGATCACGTTGTCCTTAATCGTCAGATTCCGGATCGGATCGTCGAAGCCCTTGCCGGACATGCCGAAATGAATGGCGTTCGAGTTGTTCGCGCCATCGATTTCAAAACCCTTGATGGTGACACCATCGAGGCCGAAGCCGCTGATCGTGGAAGCGTTCTGGGAAGCTGCCTTGATGGTGGCTTCCTGGTTCCCATCGGCTGAAATCAGCGAAACATTATTGTCGTTGATCCGCAGGTTCTCAGTATATGTGCCGGCCTTGACCATTATATCGGTGCCGTTCGTCGCCTTGCTCAGAGCGGCTTGAATGGTTTTCAAAGGATCCGAGGCGCTGCCGGAGTTGGAGTTATCTCCTTTGGTGGAAACCCAGATCTGACGGTCGGGCATAGGTGCTCTCGCTCTAGAAGTCGTGCCGAAGCACAGTCAAACTTTAAGCACAAAGCCTTTTTCACCATGAAACATCATGATTTAAAGGACTTATACTTGCGTTTCGATGAAGTCTTTTTTGGTGTGCCGGGTGGCTTGGCGCGAAACTACATCGAATTTATCGAAGTGGGGGAGCAAAAAAGCCGGCTGCTGATTCGACCAAAACAGGGCCGAAATTGTGACATAGAGCGTTATGATCTTGAGACACCGCTCAGATATCCGTGACATTAAAAGGCATTAACCATGACAGAAGATGCGGTCGATCAGCATGGCGACTGCGTGTCATCAAACGATAAAGGATCTATTTCACACTGCGGAAATAAAACTGAATTCGAAATATTTCGCCCTCAATTTCAAATCAGCATCGTTAATTATTACTTACTCAGATGCGGTAACGAACTATTAAAAGGTTACGCCTAATCCTCTCGGAAGTAGTAGCCCGGTCGAGCAAATCACTTGCCGGGAAAATGACTGAAGCGGAACGCCAAAAGTGCGGCGCTGAAGTCACTTCAAGAAATCGAGAGGGACTATTAGATGACGCTGTTCTCCAATATTAGCCCGAAGCGGGTTATATGGGTTTCCAATTCGGGCAATAACGGCAACAGCGGG
>DASQKT010000144.1:0-3191 GCA_035630415.1 Skermanella sp. | reverse complement strand
ACCTCCGCCGTGGTCCGCGACAGCGGCAAGCCCGACGTGGTCGTGCCGACGGCCCGGCAGCATTCGCTGGAAGAACTGCCGGAAGAGGCGCTGGTGTTCCTGCTGGCAAGCCGTTACTGCGAGACGGAACTGCTCAGCGATGTCGCTTGGGAATTGTTCAGCAAGACCGAACCCGGCTGGAACCGCGTGCAGGCGATCTGTGACTTCGTCCACAACCACATCAAGTTCGACTACATGCAGGCGAGGGCGACCCGGACGGCCTTCGAAGCCTACAATGAAAAAGTAGGCGTTTGCCGGGATTATGCCCACTTAGCGCTCACTCTCTGCCGCTGTATGAACATTCCCGCGCGCTACTGCACCGGCTATCTCGGCGATATCGGCGTGCCGCCACCCTATGGCGTGATGGACTTCGCCGGCTGGTTCGAGGTGTATCTGGGCGGCCACTGGTACACCTTCGATGCCCGCAACAACACGCCGCGCATCGGCAGGGTCCTGATCGCGCGCGGCCGGGACGCGGTCGACGTGGCGCTCAGCACGACGTTCGGGCCGAACACGCTGACCGGGTTCACGGTGATCACCGACGAGATCCCGGAAGCCGCTTGACTTTAAAGAAGGCCGTTCTGGCCCATTAGGGACTGCCACTTCTGGCAAATTGTTTGTTCCCCGGACTGCTCCTTATCCTTCGATGGCACTCGGTATCGTGCTGAAACGAAAAGATAAGTGTAGTCCTCGGGGGGAGAACATTCGCTATGGGAAGAGTGGCAGCTACGGTCGCATCGACGCTTTGCCTGCTGATCGGCATGGCGCCGGCTGCGATGGCGAAGGACGGCCGCGACGACGACGACGGCAAGAAGGGCCGGCCCGACAGGATCGAGGAACAGATCCTCGGCAAGGTCCTGCGGGCCGACTATGACGGACTCAGCAACGACCTGCTGACGGCGGGCCTTGGGGCGACGGGGCTGGCAGGGGCGGCGCCGTCGGTAGCGAACCCGGTGGCGCCGACGCCGGAAGAGCTTCGCCGGCTCACCATCTACAACAACTACCGGGCGCTGGTGGACGTGTCGGCGGCCGGCGGCTACGGCAGGCTCTACGGTCCGCTGGTCGATGCCGTGGGCTACGCGAAGGATCATGACGGCAAGGTTGCAGGTACCGAGTATCTGGCGCTGCTGGACGGCAAGCGCGGCAGCCACGGCGATGACGACGACGGCAACTCGCGGGTGACGGTGGCGCTCCAGGTGCCCGAGACCTTCGATCCCACCAATGCTTGCATGGTGACCGCGACGTCGTCCGGCTCGCGCGGGGTCTACGGCGCTATCGGGACGTCAGGGGAATGGGGCCTGAAGAAGGGCTGCGCCGTCGTCTATGTCGACAAAGGCACCGGCACCGGCTTCTTCGATCTCCAGAACCGCAAGGGCTATACGGTCCAGGGCGAGTTCGTGGACGCGGACAAAACAGTCGAGCCGCTGAATTTCGACCCGAAGATCCCGCGCCGGGAGCTGGATCGGTACAACAGGGACAACCCGAACCGCTGGGCGATCAAGCACGCGCATTCCCAGGAGAATCCGGAAGAAGACTGGGGCACCGATACGCTGAGGGCGATCCAGTTCGGTTTCTACCAATTGAACCGGCACTTCGCCGACGACAAGTCGGTGGGCAGGATCACGCCGGCCAATACGCTGGTCATCGCGTCGAGTGTGTCCAACGGCGGTGCTGGGGCGCTGCGCGCGGCCGAGGAGGACAAGAACGGCTGGATCGACGGCGTTGCCGTGTCGGAACCGAACGTCAACCCGAAGCGTGACCGGTCCTTCACGATCCAGCAGGGCAATGGGCAGCCGCTGGTCGAGCACGGCAGGCCGCTTTACGACTACATGACGTTCCTTACTCTGTACGAAGGCTGTGCGGCGGCGACGCCGGCAAATACGCGGGCGGCACAGGTCTGCACGGACCTGAAGAGCCGTGGGCTGATCGACAGCGGCGGACCGTTGGAGGCTCAGGCGGCGGAGGCTCGGGAGAGGATTCGGCAACACGGCATCCTGCCGGAGCAGAACGTGCTGGCCGCCTTCTACTGGTCGCTCAACGTCTACCAGTCCGTGGCCGTCGCCTATGCGAACGCCTATTCCAGGGCCAGCGTGACCGACAACCTCTGCGACTTCTCCTACGCCTTCGCCGATGCGACCGACAAGCCGGCGCCGCTGCCGGCGGCCAACGCCGCCTTGGCGTTTTCCGGATCGAACGGCGTGCCGCCGACGGTGGGCATCCAGTTGATCCGGAACGGTGTGTCTACGACGACGGTCGGCGGGGTGGCGGCGCCGATGACCGATATCGAAGGTGCGGTCTGTCTGCGTAACCTTTGGACCGCTGGCGATAAGTCGCAACGGGGCGGCGATGACCGCGATCCGGCGAAGCGGCTGAGCAAGGGTGTGGAAGACGTGCTCACCACGTCAGCGCTGCGCGGGAAGCCTGCCGTCATCATCCATGGCCGGTCGGATGCCTTGGTCGCGGTCAACCACTCTTCGCGGTCATACTATGGCTCGGCTTTGAAGAAGCGGCAGAACATCCGGTACTATGAAGTCACCAACGCGCATCACCTGGATGCCTTCAACGTCCTGCCGGCCTTCGCCGCCGCTTTCATCCCCCTGCACGTCTACTTCATCGAAGGGATGGACCGGCTTTACGACCACCTGAAGACCGGCGAGGCGTTGCCGCCCAGTCAGGTCGTCCATACCGTTCCGCGAGGCGCCGGAGCGCCGCCGATCACGGCGGCGAACGTTCCGCCGATCGCGGAGACGGTGCCGGATAAGGACCGCATCACCTTCGACGGTTCGGTACTGCGCATACCGGAGTGAGGGGGGAGTAGAAGTCTTCATGTCAGTTGTCGCCGGGAGATACCAAGATCAAGTCTTGGTATGACGGAAAGAAAGAAAAACTGCCAAGTTTTCGTCATGCCAAGACTTGATCTTGGCATCTCCTGGCGAAGGCTGACGTAAGGACTTCAATTTGAAGTCCGGATGTCGCTCGTTCAGTTCCTGAAAGGAAATACAAAGATCAAGTCTTGGTATGACGGAAAGAAGAAGAAAACTGTTAAGTTTTCCCTTTTATATCGCAAACGCAAGGGCTTCGATAATTTCAACACAGTGGCTTATCCCACGGTCGACTCACCCAACAAAAAGTTGCTGATGTCGGGAACTCGA
>DASQKT010000143.1:0-6498 GCA_035630415.1 Skermanella sp. | reverse complement strand
CCTTCCCGACCCATGGCCCGCTGTTCGTCGGGCTGCTGGTCGGCACCGTCGTGATCGTCGGCGGCCTGACCTTCTTCCCGGCGCTCTCCCTGGGTCCGATCGCCGAGCACCTGATGACGGGAGTTGTCCCATGATACACCGCAGTTCGGAAATCTCCCTGCTGGACGCCGGCATCGCGGCGCAGGCGGTCGGAGTCGCGTTCCGCAAGCTCGATCCGCGCGAACTGGTCCGCAACCCGGTGATCTTCGTGACGGCTGCCGCTGCCGTCCTGACCACCGTCCTGTTCCTTCGCGACCTCGTCACCGGCGTTTCGTCCCCCATCAACCCGTCCACCGGCAGCGATCCCGCCGTGGTCGGCCAGATCGCGGCCTGGCTGTGGTTCACCGTCCTGTTCGCCAACTTCGCCGAGGCCATCGCGGAAGGCCGGGGCAAGGCGCAGGCCGCCAGCCTTCGCAAGTCCAAGACCGAGACTCCCGCCCGCAAGGTGTCGTCCATCGACGGCGCCGGCGAGCAGCAGGTCCCGGCCGCCAGCCTGCGCGCCAACGACCTCGTCGTGGTCGAGGCGGGCGAGGTGATCCCCGGCGACGGCGACGTGGTCGCCGGCATCGCCACCGTCGACGAATCCGCCATCACCGGCGAGTCCGCTCCCGTCATCCGCGAGAGCGGCGGCGACCGGTCGGCGGTGACCGGCGGGACGCGGGTGGTGTCGGACCGCATCGTCGTGCGGATCACGGTCAATCCGGGCGAAAGCTTCCTCGACCGCATGATCGGTCTGGTCGAAGGCGCCAAGCGTCAGAAGACGCCGAACGAGATAGCGCTGAACATCCTGCTGGCCGGCCTGACCATCATCTTCCTGGTCGTCGTCGTGACGCTGGAATCCTTCGCGCAGTATTCCGGCGTCACCCTGCCGGTGGTCTATCTGGCTGCCCTGCTGATCACCCTGATCCCGACCACCATAGGCGGTCTGCTGTCGGCCATCGGCATCGCCGGCATGGACCGGCTGGTCCGCTTCAACGTCATCGCCAAATCGGGCCGCGCGGTCGAGGCCGCCGGCGACATCGACACCCTGCTGCTGGACAAGACCGGTACGATCACGCTGGGCAACCGGCAGGCGGCGGAGTTCCTGCCGGTCGCGGCCGTCAACGAGCGCGAACTGGCGGAAGCGGCCTTTCTCGCCTCCCTCGCCGATGACACGCCGGAAGGCAAGTCCATCGTCGTCCTGGCCCGGCAGAAGTTCGGCCTCCATTCGGTCGATCCGGTGACATCCGGCTTCACCTTCGTTCCCTTCACGGCCCAGACACGCATGAGCGGCGTCGATATCCCGGCGGCTGCGGGTACGGCCCCATCGTCCGCTTCGGGTGCCGGCTCGACCTTGACGCTGGACGATCCGACGTTGATCCGTAAGGGCGCCGTCGATGCGATCACCCGCCATGTCGGCGCGGATGGCAGCCCGCGCGATCTGAAACAGATTGTCGAGCGGGTCGCCAGGGCCGGCGGCACGCCGCTGGTCGTGGCGAAGGGCGGGCGCGTGCTGGGCGTCATCCACCTGAAGGACATCGTCAAGCCGGCCATCCGCGAACGCTTCGCGACGCTGCGCGAGATGGGCATCCGCACCGTGATGGTGACGGGCGACAACCCGCTGACCGCCGCTTCCATCGCGGCGGAGGCCGGCGTCGACGACTTCCTCGCCGAAGCGACGCCGGAGCGGAAGCTGGAGCTGATCCGGAGCGAACAGGCCGAGGGCAAGCTGGTCGCGATGTGCGGCGACGGCTCCAACGATGCGCCGGCTCTTGCCCAGGCCGATGTCGGGGTCGCGATGAACACCGGCACCCAGGCGGCGCGCGAGGCCGGCAACATGGTGGATCTGGAAAGCGATCCGACCAAGCTGATCGAGATCGTCATGATCGGCAAGCAACTGCTGATGAGTCGGGGGGCGCTGACGACCTTCTCGATCGCCAACGATGTCGCCAAGTACTTCGCGATCATCCCGGCGCTGTTCGTGGCAGCATATCCGCAACTGGCCGTGCTCAACGTGATGGGGCTTGGCAGCTCGTCCAGCGCCATCCTGTCCGCGATCATCTTCAACGCGCTGATCATCGTGGCGCTGATCCCGCTGGCGCTGAAGGGCGTCCGCTACCGGCCCGCTCCGGCGGCCAGCCTGCTCCGCCGCAACCTGCTGGTCTACGGCCTGGGCGGCCTGATCGTCCCCTTCATCGGCATCAAGATCATCGACATGGCGGTCAAAGCCTTCGGTCTGGTCTGAATCCCTCCCGGCCTAAACGCGCCCAAGTCTGAAAAAGCGAGATATACATGCTCAAGGAACTGAAACCGGCGCTGATGATGCTCCTGGTCCTGACCGCGATCACCGGCATTCTTTATCCGCTGGCGGTGACCGGGGCGGCGCAGGCGCTGTTCCCGGCTCAGGCCAACGGCAGCCTGATCGTGCGCGATGGCAAGGTTGCCGGTTCGGCGCTGATCGCCCAGAACTTCGCCGGACCCGGCTGGTTCCAGCCGCGCCCGTCGGCGGTGGACTACAATGCGGCGTCTTCGGGCGCCTCCAACCTCGGCCCGACCAGCGGCGTGCTGATCGAAACCGTCGCCAAGCGGGTCGAGGCCCTGCGCGCTGCAAACCCCGGTGCCGATCCCGCCGCTCCGGTGCCGGTCGAACTGGTCACGGCGTCGGGCAGCGGCTTGGACCCGCATCTTTCGCCGGAAGCGGCACTCTGGCAAATTCCCCGGATCGCCGCCGCGCGCGGCATCCCGGAAAGCGACCTGCGTGCCCTGGTCGCGCACCATACCGAGAGCCGCACGCTGGGCCTGCTGGGCGAACCTCGGGTCAATGTTCTACTACTCAACCTTGCACTCGACGAGCGCGCTCCTGAAACGAACCGATGACCCGGATGGACTGATGCCCGACACCGACCGCGACGACCGCCCTTCCCCCGAAGCGCTCCTGGCCGAGGCCAACCGGGAGCGGCGCGGGCGGCTGAAGATCTTTCTCGGCGCCGCCCCCGGTGTCGGCAAGACCTTCGCCATGCTGGAGGCCGCCCACGACCAGCGGCGGGAGAAGGTGGACGTCGTGATCGGCATCGTCGAGACCCACGGGCGGCGCGACACCGAAGCCCTGCTCGACGGGCTGGAGGTCCTGCCCCGCCGGCAGGTCGACTATCGCGGCCGGTTCTTCGCCGAGATGGATGTCGACGCCATCCTGCGGCGGCGTCCGGGTCTGGTTCTGGTGGACGAACTGGCCCACACCAACATTCCGGGCAGCCGGCACGTCAAGCGCTTCCAGGATGTGGAGGAAATCCTCGAAGCCGGCATCGATGTCCTGTCCACGCTGAACATCCAGCATCTGGAAAGCCTGAACGACGTCGTCGAGCGCATCACCGGCGTCAAGGTGCGGGAAACCGTGCCCGATAGCGTGCTTCAGGACGCCGACGAGATCGAGCTGATCGATCTGCCGCCCCAGACGCTGATCAAGCGCCTGCGGGAGGGCAAGGTCTACGTTCCCGATCAGGCCATGCTGGCGATGGAGCGTTTCTTCTCGCCCGGCACCCTGACCGCCCTGCGGGAGATGGCGCTGCGCGCCGCCGCCGAGCGGGTGGACGCGCAGATGGTCACGTATATGCGTGCCCATGCGATCCAGGGACCATGGCCGACGCGGGAGCGCATCCTTGTCTGCATCGGCGACGGCAAGGCGGTGTTCCGGCTGGTCCGCACCGCCAGACGGGCGGCGGAGCGCCGTCAGGCGCCTTGGATCGCGGTCCATGTCGAGACTCACCGGCATGCCACGCTGCCGGAGGAAGCCAAGACGCGGATCTCGGAGGCGCTGCGGCTGGCAGAACAGCTCGGCGCCGAGACCCACGTCATCCCCGGCGACAAGGTCGCGGCGGAACTGCTGGCCTTCGCCCGCGAGCGGAACATCAGCCAGATCATCGCCGGCCGGGCGCGTCCCGGACGCTGGCTTCCCTCCCTGCACGCTTCCGTCACCGCCGAACTGCTCGCCCGCGCCGACAGCTTCGACGTGACGGTCGTTTCGGGCGAGGACGAGACGGAAACGGCGCCGCTCCCCTCAGCCACCCGCCCCCGTGCCTTCAAATGGGTCGGCTACGCGGTGGCGGCGGCGGCCACGGGAGCGGCGACGGCGCTGAGCTACGGGCTGAGCCTCTTCATGGCGCTGCCAAACATCTCGCTGGTGTACCTGATGACGGTCCTGCTGGTGGCGATCCGCCACGGACTGGGTCCGTCCATCGCCGTCTCGATCGCTAGTGCCCTGGCCTATAACTTCTTCTTCACCGATCCGCTGTTCACGCTCGACATCTCCGATGTCCAGGACATCATGACGGTGGTGTTCTTCCTGCTGACCGCCGTCATCGCCAGCAACCTTGCCGCCCGCGTCGGCTCCCAGGTCGAGGCGACGCGGCTGAGCGCCCGGCGCACCGCCAACCTGTACGGCTTCAGCCGCAAGATCGCGGCGGCGGCCAACCAGGACGACGTGCTGTGGGCGGTCGTCCACCACGTTGCCGCGACCATCCATGGCCGGTCGCTGGTGCTGCTGCCGGAGACGCCGGGACCGGGACTCGAGATGGGACCGGAGGGCGGCCAGCTTGTCATCCGGGCGGGATATCCGCCAGAGGACCGGCTGGACGACAAGGCGCGGGCGGCGGCGGAATGGGCGTGGTCGCACGCCGAACCCGCCGGACGCGGCTCCACCACGCTGCCGACCTCTCCCTGGCTGTTCCTGCCCTTGCAGACCGGCCGAGGACCGGTCGGGGTGCTGGGCGTCCAGATCGAGGGACGGGATCGCCCGCTTTCGCCGGAAGACAGCCGGCTGCTTGGGACGCTGGCGGATCAGGCCGCCGTGGCGATAGAGCGCACCAGCCTCGTCTCCGACATCGAGAACGCAAGGCTGGCGACGGAAACGGAACGGCTGCGTTCCGCTTTGCTGTCCAGCCTGTCGCACGACCTGCGGACGCCGCTGGCCTCCATCCTGGGCGCGGCGTCCAGCCTGATCTCGTACGAGGGCTCGCTGAACGCCGCCGACCGGCTCGACCTGACCCAGACGATCCAGGACGAGGCCGAACGCCTCAACCGCTTCGTCCAGAACCTGCTGGACATGACCCGCCTCGGGTCGGGCAAGCTCAAGCCGCGCACCGACTGGGTCGATCTCCGCGACATCGTCGGCTCGGCGGTCGAGCGCGCGGCCAAGCTGCTGCGCCGCCGGAGGGTCAGGATAGAGATCGACCCCGCCCTGCCGCTGCTGCGGCTCGACGCGATGCTGATGGAACAGGTCATCTTCAACCTGATCGACAACGTCTGCAAATACTCGCCCCCCGGCACGCCGGTCACCGTCTGGACGGCACTCCGCTCCGGCCACACCGTCGTCGAAGTCTGCGACCAAGGGCCGGGCATCCCGGCGGAGGACCGCGAGCGGGTGTTCGACATGTTCTACCGGGTCGAGGAAGGCGACAGCCGCGCCGCCGGAACCGGGCTGGGGCTGGCAATCTGCCGGGGCATTGTGGAAGCCCATGGCGGCCGCATCGCCGCCCAGCCCGGCCTGAATGGCGCCGGCACCTGCATCGTGATCCGGCTGCCTGTGGCCGACGCCGGTCAGCCGGAGGCCCCGCCGGCCGAAACGGTCGAATGATCCTTGCCAACCGAACGGCCTCCGGCCAAAGATCGGGCTCATGCTGAAGATCCTGGTCATCGACGACGAACCGCAGATCCGCAAGTTCCTGCGGATCAGCCTGACCGCGACCGGCTACAAGGTGGTCGAAGCGGAGACCGGCGCGCAGGGCGCCAAATCCGCGAAGGCCGAAAGCCCCGACCTCGTGATCCTCGACTTAGGGCTGCCCGACCTCGACGGCCAGGAAGTCATCACCCTGATCCGCGAGCACTCGCAGGTTCCGATCATCGTCCTGTCGGTCCGCGCCGACGAGACCGACAAGGTCGAGGCGCTGGACCGGGGTGCCGACGACTACGTGGTGAAGCCGTTCGGCATCGGGGAACTGATGGCCAGGGTCCGCGCGGCGTCGCGTCAGCGCTCGGCCGCCGTAGCGGACCCGGACAGGTTGCGGATCGGCGGCCTCACCATCGACCTGACGCGCCGGCTGGCCGTCCGCGACGGCGTCGAGCAGCGTCTTTCCCCCAAGGAGCACGCGCTGCTGAGCCTGTTCGTCCATAACCGCGACAAGATCCTGACCCACGCCCAGATCCTGCGCGAGGTCTGGGGACCGGCCCATACCCACGACACCGCCTATCTGCGCGTCTACGTCAACCAGCTTCGCCAGAAGCTGGAAGCCGACCCCAGCCGCCCGGTCCTGATCGTCACCGAACCGGGCGTCGGCTACCGGCTCCGCTCAGGTGAGGATCGCTGAAATCGTCCAGCGTCATGCGTGCAACGCAAAGCCGCATTTCGTTTCCAATTAAGCACTTTCACAGCAGGCACACCTCACCATATCAGCGCGCTTGTGGATAACAGCCGCCGGAACTTGTCCC
>DASQKT010000142.1:0-2899 GCA_035630415.1 Skermanella sp. | reverse complement strand
ACGAGGTCAAGGAACACCGTCAGGTCAACCTCAGCTACGCCGAACCCGACGACCAGAACTACGTGTCGATCTCCGGCACGGCCCAGATCGTCCGCGACAAGCAGAAAGTCCATGAGCTGTGGAGCGAGTATCTTGCCACATGGTTCCCCAAGGGCAAGGACGATCCCAACATCGGCTTGATCCGCGTGCATGTGACCAAGGCGGAATACTGGGACAGCCCGTCCAGCGCGATGGTCCATGCCTATGGCTACGTGAAAGCCAAGCTGACCGGCGAGCCGCCCAACCCCGGCGATCACAAGAAAATCAGCATGTAACATGCCTGGCAGCCCGGCCGACGCCTGTACGGGCGACGGCCGGACGCCCCGTCAGCTCCTGACGATCTTCGCCTCGGCTGTCGGCGGATTGCGCAGTGTCTGATAGATCACGCAATACCGCTCGGTCAGCTTAAGCAGGCTGGCAAGCTGCTCCTCCCCCGCATCGGTATCCAGGTCGAACGTCAGCCGGATCGACCGGAACCCGACCGGTGCATCCTTGGCGACGCCAAGCGTCCCCCGGAAATCCAGATCCCCTTCCGCCCGCACGGTACCACCGCGCAGGTCGATATTCAGCGCCGTCGCGACGGCGCGCAGCGTGACGCCGGCGCAGGCGACCAGTGCCTCCAGCAGCATGTCGCCGGAGCAGGCCGCCGTCCCGTCGCCGCCGGCGGCGGGATGCAATCCGGCCTCGACCAAGGCCCGTCCCGTATCGACCTTGCAGGTGACGCCTTCGGCCCCGACCGTGCCTTCGGCCTTCAGGGTGATGACGGCACTGTCCGGCGTGTCACGATACTGCTGCTTGATCGGCGCCTGAAGAGCCTTCAACGTTTCCGCATCCATCGGCATTTCCCCCAAACCATTGTTATATCTGCGGCTATCGCCTTATGGCGGCCTACTGGATAGCACGGTACACGGCATAAGCCACGACCGCGACATTGATGTTCAGCGTCATGATCATGCCGGGCGCCCTGTAATACGCGTTGACGACGTACCCGGCCCAGAACAGGATTCTGCCGGCGCAGAACAGCGCCGTCATGATGCCTGCGAACCGGATGTCCACGGGATCGGCCAGGACAGCCGCCGCCAGCAAGGCCGGCGCGAAGATGGCAGTCTGCTCGACGGTATTGGTCAGCGCCCGCTGTGCGCGGCGCTGGAACCAGCTTTCCGGATCGTTCAGCGGATCGAAAGCCGCAGACGCCAGCCGGGCCAGCGCCACCGCGAACACCATGACCAGCAGCAGCAGCGCCGGCCAGACCAGAAGGCCCGCCGCCAGTGCCAGCCGGTCTCCCGCATCCCCAGCGAAGGCAGAAGCCGCCGGCCAGAAGGCGAACAGCAGGCCCCACGCCAGCACCGTCCCAATGACGACGCCGCCAAAGGAGAACAGGTAGCGGCGGTCGAACCTGCCCTGCCCCGCCATATCGATCAGGAAAGGCCCTTCTGGCCCATCTCCAGGAACTTGTCGCGCCGCTTCAAGCGCAGGGAAGAACCGTCCAGCCCGCGCAACTCGTCCAGCGAGTCCTCGATCGCGTTGCCGACGGCGGTCATGACCTCGTCCCGATCGCGGTGCGCGCCACCGATCGGCTCCGCGATCACCCGGTCGATGACGCCCAAGTCCTTCAGGTCCTGCGCCGTCAGCCGCAAGGCCGCCGCCGCTTCGGCCGCAGCCGTATTGGTCCGCCACAGGATGGACGCGCAGCCTTCTGGCGAGATCACCGAATAGATCGCATGTTCCAGCATCAGCACGCGGTCGGCGGCAGCCAGAGCGATGGCGCCACCCGAACCGCCCTCGCCGATCACCGTCGCGATCATCGGCACCTTCAGGCGCAGGCAAGTGTCGATCGAGCGTGCGATAGCCTCGGCCTGCCCGCGTTCCTCGGCGCCGACACCGGGATAAGCGCCGGCAGTATCGACCATCGTGATGACCGGCAGCTTGAAGCGCTCAGCCAGTTCCATCAGGCGGATCGCCTTGCGGTAGCCTTCCGGCTTCGCCATGCCGAAATTGTGCCGGACACGGGTTTCCGTGTCGTGGCCTTTTTCCTGACCGATGATCATCGCGGAACGGCCCCGGAACCGCCCGATGCCGCCGATGATGGCGCGATCCTCGGCAAAACCCCGGTCGCCGGCCAGCGGCGTGAAGTCCTCGATCAGGCCCTCGATATAGTCCATGCAGTGCGGCCGGTTCGGATGCCGGGCGACCTGAACCTTCTGGGCGGGAGCCAGCTTGGCATAGGTCTGCCGCAGCAGCCGGTCCACCTTGACCTGCAACTTGGAAACCTCGTCGGCGATATTGATATCGCCGGTATCGGTCAGGTGCCGTAGCTCCTCGATCTTGCCTTCGAGTTCCGCGATCGGCTTTTCAAATTCAAGGAAGGTCTGCATGAAATGACTTACACGGCGGGCTGAGATTGGACCGGGTTCCCTACCACAGCGCCCAAAGGGTAGCCAGCGCAAAACGGTTTACCGCACCCCGCCGGCGTACTTGACGGGGCGGTACGCAATTGCGCGCCGCCCCGTCCGCCAGCCCTTACAGGCCGGCGATCTGCTCGGCCTTCTTCACCATCACCTCGGCCTGACGGATCGATGCGAAGTCGATCAGCTTGCCGTCCAGCGCCACGGCGCCTCGGCCTTCCTTCTGGGCCTGGATCATGGCTTCCAGGATGCGCTTGGCCTTCGCGATCTCGGCTTCCGACGGGCTGAACACCTCGTTCGCCAGGGCGATCTGCGACGGGTGGATCGCCCACTTGCCCTCGCAGCCCAGCACGGCGGCGCGGCGGGCATGAGCCTTGAAGCCTTCGGCATCGGAGAAATCACCGAACGGACCATCGACCGGACGCAGGCCGGCGGCGCGGGCGGCGACGACCATG
>DASQKT010000141.1:0-3265 GCA_035630415.1 Skermanella sp. | reverse complement strand
GCATATGCGCTGACCGCAGTTATCCTGAAAAATCCTTTTGGATCAAACCTATGAGCCAATTCGGTACGTTCCGCGAAATTGCTGGAAATACTAAATCTTCAGCCTCTGGCAGGCCGACGACGACGGCGTGCTGAACCCCGGCACGATCCGGCTGGTGCCCGGCACCATCATCCCCAAGGCGGTCGGGTCGGCGGGGCTGACGCCGCTGGCAACTCCCGGCCGGTTCGACGTGTCGCAGCTCGTGCTGGACGACCTGCGGCGGCGCATCCGTCACGCGCTGCTGGTGGACAGGCTGGGGCAGGTGACGGATGGCCGGATGACCGCGACCGAGGTGATGGAGCGGTCCGCCGAGATGTCCCGCCTGCTGGGCGCCACCTATGGGCGCCTTCAGTCGGAGCTGCTGACTCCGCTGATGATGCGGGCGGTCGCCATCCTGCGCCGGCGCGGCGAGATCCCCGACATCGTCGTGGACGGCAGGACGGTCGAGCTTCAGTACCGCTCGCCCCTGGCCCAAGCCCAGGCGCAGCGGGACGTCCAGGCGACGCTCCGCTGGCTAGAGGTGGCTGGGGGCCTGGGCAAGGAAGGCGGGGCGGTGGTCGATCATGCCGCCGCCGCCCGCTGGCTTGCCCGGTCGTTCGGCGTGCCGGGCGAACTGATCCGCACGGCCGTGGCGGATACGGCGGCACCTGAGGTCGCCGGCTGAATCTTTCTTTCATCGAACATTCGAGGAGTATGAAGCATGAGTGAGTCCCTGTTGACCCAGGCCGCCGAGCCGGTTCCCGAGCCCGTTTCCGCCCCGGCTGCGCCGGGCACCGATACCGGCGCGCTGGACCGCGCCACCCTGCTGAGCCTGCTGGGCGTGCCGGACGCGCCGGACGGCTACTGCATCGACTGCGGCCACGGCCTGTTCGACGCCGATCCGGCGCTGAACCACAAGCTCCACGCCGCCGGCTTCACACCCGATCAGGCGCAACTCGTCTACGATCTGGCGGCCGAGCGGCTGGTGCCGATGATCCAGCAGATCGCCTTCGAGTTCGAGGCGGAACGGGAAGTCGCCCGCCTGATCAACCACTTCGGCGGCGAGGACACCTGGCGGGAAACCTCCCGGCAATTGCTGGCCTGGGGGCGGAAGAACCTTCCCCCGGCGGCGCTGGACGGGTTGACCACCAGCTATGACGGCGTCGTGGCGCTGCACCGGATGATGACCGCGTCGGAACCGTCGGCCCTGCGTGCCGCCGCGTCGTCCGGACCGGTGCCAGGGAACGAGGAGGATCTTCACAAAATGATGCGCGATCCCCGCTACTGGCGCGACCGCGACCCGGCCCTGCTCGCCAAGGTGACGGAAGGCTTCCGCCAGCTTTATCCCGACCGGGGCTGAGACCTTGGGTCAACAATCTAACGCGATAGTGAAAAAAGCTCTTGACTAACTAGGAATTTAAACCTAAATTCCTCTCGTCAACACCACTACTCCGTCTTCACTGACGGATCGAAGTCGAAACCAAGGGCCGGACACCAGCGGCGTCTCTCTCCAGGAGGCGTCGCCGGGTCCGGCCTTTTTCGTGTCCGAATTTCCTCCCCAATCTCCCGATAGATGCCGGAAAGGGCTCTTCATTCATGTCCACGACCATCGACAAAGCCTTCGTCAAAATGTTCGAACGCGAAGTTCATGAGAGCTTCCAGCGGATGGGCTCCAAGCTGCGCAACACCGTCCGCAGCAAGAGCGACGTGCGCGGCGCTTCGACCATCTTCCAGAAGGTCGGCAAGGGCGTCGCCTCGACCAAGGCGCGGCACGGCAAGATCCCGACGATGAACGTCGATCACACGCCGGTCGAATGCATCCTGACCGACTATTACGCCGGTGACTGGGTCGACAAGCTGGACGAGTTGAAGACCAACATCGACGAGCGCACCGTCATCACCAATGCCGGCGCCTATGCGCTGGGCCGCAAGACCGACGACCTGATCATCGGCCAGCTCGACAGCTCGACCAACTACGCCGGCGCCGCGACCGACGGGCTGACCAAGGCGAAGGTGCTGCTGGCCTTCGAGAAGCTGGGGCAGGCGGACGTGCCGGACGACGGCCAGCGCTACGCCGTGGTCGGCTGGAAGCAGTGGAGCCAGCTGCTCGGGATCGACGAGTTCGCCAAGTCCGACTATGTCGGGCCGGACGAGCTGCCGTGGCGCGGTACCCAGGCCAAGCGCTGGCTCGGCACGCTGTGGGTCCCGCATTCCGGCCTCAGCGCCAGCTCCAACGTCCGGCTGTGCCACTGGTACCACAAGACCGCCGTCGGCCATGCCGCCGGGGCCGACGTCACGACCGACGTGACGTGGCACGGCGACCGCGCCTCGCACTTCGTCAACAACATGATGAGTCAGGGCGCCGCCCTGATCGACGCCAGCGGCGTCGTCACGATGCGCTGCCTGGAAAGCTGACCGTCGCTCAGACGCGACCGCACCGCTTCTCAATATTTCCGGAGTTTTTCAGTCATGGCCTTCAAGTCCAAGGACCTCAGCGTCCTCGCATACGCCAACGGGTTCACCCTCTGGCACTACGCCACCGTCGATCTCGCGGCCGACGTGGATACCGCCGGCTACTTCAGCACGGCCAGCGACATGCTGCGGGTCGGCGACATGATCATGTCGAACATCGATACCGACGGCACTCCCCAGGCCGGCATCCTGCTGGTGGCGAGCAACAGCGGCGGCGCGGTCGATGTCGCCAACCTCACCCAGGTCGGCGCTTCCAACAGCGATTGATCGTCCGGGCGCTCCGGGTCCCCGTCATGAAGATGGCGAGGGACCGGGGCGCCGCCCACTCCGCAAGGGGAGACCGGCGCCATGGCGCTCACACCGATCGGCTTGTGCAGCCGCGCCCTGATCAAGATCGGGGCCGGTTCCATCACCAGCTTCAACGACGGCACCGCCGAGGCGGAGGTCGCCGACGCTCTCTACAGCTCTACCCGCGACGCCCTGCTCTCGGCCAATTCGTGGAGTTTCGCCACCACCCAGGCGACGCTGGCGCTGCTGGCCGATCCGCCGCTGGGCGACTACGACTACGCCCATGCCTTGCCGGTCGATTTCCTGCGGGCGCTGTCCGCCGGCTCGCCCGGCCATGGCCGGGGGCTGGGCTACCGCATCGTCGGCACGACGCTTCAGACCGATGCCGACCAGGTCACGCTGACCTATGTCTACCGCCCGGCGGAGGCGGCGTTCCCGCCGTTCTTCGATCAGGTGGTGATCGCCCGGCTGGCGGCGGAATTCTGCC
>DASQKT010000140.1:0-7130 GCA_035630415.1 Skermanella sp. | reverse complement strand
TACCAGCTCGAGCGGGGCGGCCAGTGGGACAAGGGCAAGGGCTGCGATACCTTCGGCCCCGTCGGCCCATGGCTGGTGACGCGCGACGAAGTGTGGAACGTGAATGACCTCGACCTGTACCTGGAGCTGAACGGCAAGCGCATGCAGACCGGGAACACGGCGACGATGATCTTCAAGGTGCCGCAGATCGTTTCCTACCTGTCGCAGTTCATGGTGCTTGAGCCGGGCGACGTCATCACGACAGGCACGCCTCCCGGCGTCGGCATGGGCATCAAGCCGCAGCCGCAATACCTGAAGGCTGGCGACGTCGTCCGCCTAGGCATCGAGAAGCTGGGCGAGCAGCAGCAGACCTTCGTCGCGTGGGGTGAGAACCGATGAGCTTCGCCGACCGCTTCGCCGGACGCCGCGCCGTCGTCACCGGCGGAGCGTCCGGCATCGGGTTCGGGGTCGCCGGCCGGCTCATCGCCGAAGGCGCCTCGGTAGCCCTGTGGGACCGCGATCAGGCGGCGCTCGACCGCGCCGTTGCCGAATTGGGGTCCCGCAGTTCCGCGTTCCAAGTCGATATAACGTCCTGGGACGCGGTCGCGGCTGCGGCGAAATCCACGGCGGAGAGCCTGGGCGGGATCGACGTGCTGGTTGCCAGCGCCGGCATCACCGGGCCGAACACGACGTTGTGGGAATACCCGGTCGATGCGTGGCATCAGGTGATCGACGTCAACCTGAACGGGTTGTTCCACTGCAACCGCGCGGTGGTTCCCCATATGCTCGACGGCGGTTATGGCCGCATCGTCAATCTGGCATCCGTCGCCGGTAAGGAAGGCAACCCGAACGCTTCCGCCTACAGCACGTCGAAGGCGGCGGTGATCGGGCTGACCAAGTCGCTCGGCAAGGAGCTGGCGAAGAAGAACATCACCGTCAACGCCGTTACCCCGGCTGCGGTCAAGACGGCGATCTTCGACCAGATGAACCAGGAACATATCGACTTCATGCTGTCGAAGATTCCGATGGGCCGCTTCGGCAAGGTCGAGGAGATCACCTCGCTGATCTGCTGGCTGGCGAGCGAGGAATGCTCGTTCACCACGGGCAGCGTGTTCGACGCTTCGGGCGGACGGGCAACCTACTGAGTTCGTGCGGTGGCGGGGTGCGCCCCCGTCACCGCACCAGCTATCCGTTTCACCAGACGACACGGGCGGTCGCCATGATTATGTGGACGGAATAGCCGCCATTGCCTTCGCCGCCAATCACGGCGGTACCGGTCTGGTTGGCGGTGGACGATGCGGACTGCTCGTTCAGGTAATCCTTGCTCAGGAACCGTTCCCACAGACCGGCCAAGCCGACATACATGTTGTCGGTCACGCTATATTCGCCCGAGAACCTCAGGCTGTTCGTGATGGACCTGCTGTCCGGCAGGTTTTGCGCTGCGTTGGCAAGGCTTATGGCACCGGAACCGCGCCGCCAACTGGCTTCCTCGAACGCGGTGTTGCCGTATGACAGGTTGTTTTCCAACTCCAGCTTGAGGCGGTCGTTGACCTGCCAGTCGGTGGAAAATCCGACGGTGTGGACGGTATCGCCATTCCTGAGCCGCCAATCGACGAAGTTCCCGTTTTGGGGATTTGCGACGACCATCTCGGTGAAGTTATCCTGGTACGTGTAGTACAGGTGCGTCGCCACGCCCTTCGCCGGCAAAAAGGTAATGTCGGGTCCAAGCGAAAAGGCCTTGTTGCCCGTGACGCCGAAATAGGTGTCCGGAAAGTCGTCGTCGATCAGGCGGCCCATGGCGCTGAGCGACAGTTGCGGGTGGACGTCCCAGTTCAGGGTGGACTTCACCTCGTCCCGCTTGCGGGCGGCATAGGAGTACATCCGGAGACGATCTTCCGAATTGTTGCCCGTCAGGGTGCGCCCCAAAGTGGCCCAACCCGCATTGCCTTTATATTCGGTGGCTTGGCGGATGCTGTGGGCATAGCCCAGCGAAGTAGTGACACCATCCCACAGGGTCGAGTTTATCCGGCCGCCGGTGGTGCTTTCCTGATTGCGGTTGGTGACCGAGTAGTCCCGGTCGTTGATCTTGTAGCTGTAGTCCAATGTCGCCTTGGTCGATTTCAGCACCCGGTAGCCCGCTTCAAGATCGGCGCGCTGGTTCCGGAACGAATAGGGCCGGTTGAACTGGACGCCGCCGCTGCCGTTGAACACCTGGGTCCCGTCGGCGCGGTAGGGAGCCGGCTGCTTATAGGCGTCGGAAGCATTGTCCCGGTCGTCGATGGTATAGGCGGCCCGGAAGTTCCAGTCGGTCCAGGGACGCGAGGTCAGCGCCACGTTGCCGTACATGGTCTTGATCATGCCGCCATAGCTGGAATCGGCGATCTTTGGCGTACGGTCGTATTGGCGGGTGGTGAAGGCCTCGTCCTGGAACTGAAGGCCATAGCTCAGGTTCATCGCGAGGTGGGTCGAAGCCAGGGGCGAGATACCGAACTGGGCTTTGACGCGGTGCTCCTGATTGCTGGGGGGCAACGACAGTTCGGAGGCCTGATAGCCGGGGATGGTGGCGACGTTGAACGGCGTCAGTGTCTTGAAAGATGACTGATTGTTCGTGAAGCTGGAAAAGATATAGCTGAACCGCGCCTGTACCGGGCGGGTGGTATAGTCGGTCGTGACGGTGAGGCGATCGGTATCGTAATCGACCGGTTCCGGGATCGAGGCGAAGACGTTCGGATTGTAGAAGAACAGGGAGTTGACCTTGGTGCCCTCCTTGTGCTCGTGCTCGATCTTGGCGGAAGGCGTCCAGCCGGCGACGTCGAACAGGCGGAACTGAGCGCCGACCCGTTCGCGGCGGGTCCCGACATCGACGCTCGACAGGTATTTGTTGACGCGCGCTGAACCGGCCGCATTAGAAGCGGTGGCATTGATCGACCGGGGACTCAAGCCGTTCACCAGGTTGCCGTCTGGGTCGAACAGGGTGTGGTAGCCGGTCGCTTCCCGGAAGGCGATGCCCTCATAGGACAGGCGGCTGTCCCAGGCGCCTTGCTCGCCGAAGTGGATACTGAGAGTGGGATCGGGCAGCACCCTTTGGCTGCCGATTTCCAGACGATCGCCTTCCGCTTCGAAAAAGCGGGTGCCTTCATCCTTGCCGGTGGCGCGTTGCTGCGTCCGGAACCAGGCCGAGCCGAAAGCGCCGTCGTCGGGGCTGCCGGTATAGCGGCCATAGCGCCCCTTGCTGCCGGTCTGCCCGCCCAATCCGATCCCGGCTTCGTTGACCAGGACCGGCTTGTTGGCCGGTGACTGCGCCGGCGGCGAGCTGTCGAGGTCGAAATCATCGTCCTGAGCTACGGCCGCAAGCGGGCATAAGCAAATGGTGGCCAGAGTCACGGCCTGTAAAATCTTTCCACTCATTCGATTCACCTCAGCCTCGTCCAATATGATGCCGACGGACATCATTCGAATTATTTGAAACTTTGAATATTCGGATCGACAGGTCAGTCTTGAGCGAAGCTTTCAGCGTGTCAGCATGCCGCCGGATGGTGCATTGGAGCCATGAACCTTCATGTGGCAGGTCTGACAACCTCGAGCCAGGAGCATGTTGTATTGCGCCGGACTGCCGCCGCCTGGAAGCTGCTTGCCGCCGGAAACCAGCCCTTCATGTCCGGCACGGCTGTTCTGATGGCAGGTCTGGCACAGGAAGGGCGAACGCATCTTCAGCAAGGCGCTCTGGGTGGAGCCGTGCGGCTGGTGGCAGGTGGTGCAATCCTCGCGCACCGGCTGATGCTCCCACAGGAACGGACCTCGCTGCTCGGCGTGGCAGGTGGTGCAGACCTCGTTGACGGTGAACTCCTTCAGCAGCGACTGGCCGCCCGAACCGTGAGTGTTGTGGCAATCGCTGCATCCGACCTTCCCCTCGCGCACGGGATGGTGGGAGAACTGGAAGCTTTCGGACCGCTGCTCGGCGTGGCAGGTGAAGCAGACTTCCGCCTCCGTCTTCTTGCTCAGAACCGGGTCCTTGGGCACATGGCTGACGTGGCAATTGGTGCAGGTAACGTCGTTCGCCTGATGCTGGCTGCCCGCCCAGTTGATGTGCTCTCCGCCCGCGTGGCAGGTGGTGCAGACCTGACCGCGCTTATCCACGGGAGAAACGAATTCGCCGTTGAACGATACGTCCACCGGGGGGCGCTTCTCGCCCTTGGGCGGGCGGGCGTCGTTGTGCTCCGGACTGGGACCATGGCAGCTTTCGCAGGCGTGCTGAGCCATGGGCGAATTCTCGTCGCCATGAACGCCGTGGGCGGTGAACAGGACGGCGCGGTCCCGTTGCGTGTCATGACATTTGAGACAGGTCTGTTCACCCTGTGGCGCCCATTGGATCGGCTTCCCGTCCAGGCCGGCGGCCATCTGGGAGGAGGCAGGCGGCGTCGCCGGCGCCATCGACGGCGCTCGGGTCCAGTTGATTTCCCAAGGCTGGTGGACGCGGTTGCTTTCCGCCGCCGAGCTAGGTCCGACGGCCATCATGGCGAGGACAAGCCCGACCAACGCCGACAAGCTACGTATCTTGATCATCGTGATGCATCCACCTGAAATCACTGCTTCACGGCGACGATGTCGGCAGGACCCTGGCCGAGCGCGAAGGTGTATTCGTAAGACGTGTGATGGAACCGCTTGGCGCTATGGCCGAGATGGACGCTGAAGCCGACCGTGTAGGTCTTTCCGGGCGTCAGCGCCTTGTAAGGAGCGGGCGCGTTCAGCGGCCTGCTCATCACGACGGACCAGATGCCGTTGGCGAAGCTGGCTTCGCTGGCGATCATGGCCGGCTTCTGTTCCTGGCGCGCGTCGAAGATCATGCCGCCGCTGCTCTGGGGTGCCGCGCCGGGATTGAGCTTGACCTGCCACCATTCCTGCGCGTAGCCCGCATCCGTCAGCTTGGCGAGATCGTCGGCCGCCTTGAGAGCATCCCCGCCTCCTCCACGGCTCATCTTGGCACGGGTCTTCATCAGGTATTTGGTCCGGGTCGAACCGGCCGCCGCTGGCATCGAGGCGTTGTCCTCGTGGCAACTGGCCCAGCACCCGGAGCGCACGCCTTCCGGAACTGCGGCATCGTTGAAGATCATCGCGACCTTGGTCGCGAAGTCGGGGTCCATTTTGGCGTCCGGTGCGGACGGCTCGGCGAATTCCAGTCGTACGTAGAGTTTCGCGTCGTCGTAGGCGAAGCGGATGTTGGCGGTCACGTGTCCGGGAAATCCCAGGATCGGCGCCGGCTCCGCCTTCTTGCCCGAAGCCAAGAGCGCGCCCTGCGTCTTCTCCTCGCCCTTGTGGCATTCGATGCAGTTCTTGCCGGCCTTGAACTTGGCGGCGGCGCTGTGGTCGGCCTCGGTCAGGTTCCATTCCCACGAGGTCTGTCCCGGATAGAACATCACCACGTCGCGTCCGGGCACCTTGGACCACTCCATCGCCTGGGCGGGCAGTGCCGTCAATACGGCGAATGCCGTAATTATCATAATATTAATTCGCATTCTCAATACCTTTGCAGCCTAAAGCCTTATCGGGGATGGCAATTACAATTCGGCAGTTACAAGTTGACAGCCCGCAACTTGCGTTTTCGCCACCATGTCCAGGGGGCGTGACTCAGGTGATGGATCAGGAACATCAGGATCAAGACCGTCAGCAGGCTGTGCCCGACGGCCACCGGCACCAAGCCGCTGATACCCCAGACACGGTCGGGCAGCACGCTGGGCCACAGAAAGGCCAGCCCGCTCAAGACGATCAGGGGAAGGGATGCCATCATGGTCATCCCCTCCGCATCGGCCCGCAGTCTCCGGCCGAAAATCAGGCACAGCCCGAGGAACCCGGCGTAAGCCGCGCACAAGGCGAAACCCGACCATTCATGCAGGCGGTGCGACCATCCGAAGTCGATCAGCGCTACCGGGGTGTTCGGGAAATGCAGGGACAATCCGGTCAGCAGCAGGACGGCCATCAACACCGCGTTGGCGTGATGCCAGACGCGGAAGCCCATGCGCATGCTGGCGGTCTGGCGGGCCGCCTTGGCCACCGCTTCATCGCCCTTACCGGTGGCATGGGCCAGAATACGCGCCGTCAGCACCCGGCATTGACCGCAGCCGGTGCCGGCACGGGTGCATCCCTTGGTGCGCACGGCGGCGACGATCGCGCCTTTGGTCACGCCATGGCAGTGGCAGACGACTGCGTGGTCTTCCATGCAGATCCCGTCGGGATCTTCGCGTGTTTCCAGGAATCCGCAGCGGTGGCAGTCGTCGCCAAGGTCGGTCCCGGCCCGCATCCATTCCAGGAAGTGGCCGCTGCCGCCAAGATCGCTGTAGAGGACGGCGCCCACGACCTTGCCGCCGCACAGCACGAGTTTCCGGTAGACCCGCTTTTCGGGATCGTGATGGACGAGTTCGCGTTCGCCGTCGTTGGCTGCGGCGATACGACCGGCGGAAAAGATGCCGATGCCGGGGATCTTGAGGCTGGTCGATACAACAGGCGGGACGAAGCGGCGCTTTTCCGGGACGCCGGCCAGGTGATCGGCGCAGACGCGGGCCATGTCCCAGAGCGGCGCCACCAGCCCGAAGCACTGGCCGTCGTGCTCGACGCATTCGCCCACGGCATAGATGTCGGGGTGAGAGGTGCGCATGTCATCGGCCACTAGAATCCCGCGTCCTACATCCAGCCCCGCCGACCGGGCGAGTGCCGTTTCCGGGCGTATCCCGACCGTAACCACCACCAGATCGGCGTCCAACTCGCTTCCATCCGAAAGCAGGACGCCGCTGACCCTGCCGTCGCCCAGTATGGCGACGGCCTGAGTTCCGGTTATGCTGGCGATGCCGCGTCCATCGAGATCCTGCCGCAGCAGGCCGGCGGCGATGTCATCGAGTTGGCGGTCCATAAGCGCCGGCATCAGATGAACGACCGACACGTCCATGCCGCGCTGCTTCAGGCCCCAGGCCGCCTCCAAGCCAAGGACGCCGCCACCGATCACGACGGCGCGCCGGTGCTGCTCCGACGCCCAGATCATCAGACCCACGTCTCCTCTGTCGCGGAAAGTGCAGACCCCTTCCAGGCCGATGCCCGGAATCGGCGGCAATACCGGGACAGCACCAGTGGCGAGAATGAGCCGATCCCACGCCACAGCCTTG
>DASQKT010000139.1:0-13349 GCA_035630415.1 Skermanella sp. | reverse complement strand
CGCCTTTGACGGGAACAGGTACTTCCCAAAGCAGCCGAGTTTGCCCGGTTCGAAAGGACCATGGGAACATGACCCGCGAACGCATCCTCCGTGGTCTGACTGCGCCCGTGCTCAAGGTCGGCATCTTGGCCGTCCTTCCATGCCCAAGGGCCGCACCGACAAAGTTCGACCAACCTTGGAGCGCGGGCTGACAATATGATGAGCTTTGTCCCTTGTCGCTGGAGCTACGGATCAGAGGCTTTTTCGGCACATTTTAGCTGACAAAATCCAGAACCATGAGAGCCTGATTTTGTGTAAAATGCAGGATGGTAGTGGTTGGCTGGCATCTACAGGCGAGGTTCCATATGGTGGGTGAGGTT
Organism: Skermanella sp.; assembly: GCA_035630415.1. Taxonomy (GTDB): domain Bacteria; phylum Pseudomonadota; class Alphaproteobacteria; order Azospirillales; family Azospirillaceae; genus Skermanella. The sequence goes on along the minus strand of DASQKT010000139.1, from coordinate 12,990 downwards.
CACGTGGCAGGGGCAGGAGGTCAGGAAGTCTGCGCGCACGTCTTCCAAGGTCGAGGCGCAGCGGTTCCTCGGGAGCCTCCTCGACCAGAACAAACAGCTTGATCGGAACGGTCGGCCTCGGCGGACCTACCGTGAGGCGTTGTCGAAGATCACGGTCGAGTATCTGGCGACACTCAAACCCAGCACCGCGAGGAAACAACGCATCAGCTTGGTTCAAGCTTGGCCGGTGACGTATAGGTGTGGAGACCACAATCGCATGTCAGGTGTCCTGTGACCACTTCGATGCTGGATGCACCCAGCACAGAAACATGCATTTTTGATCTAAGTGCCTGAGATCACAATGGTATTCAGAGTTTCTCTACATCTCGCTGGAACTACGGATCAGAAGGCTAGGAGTTCGAATCTCTTCGGGCGCGCCACTTTATAGAATTCGAAAGGCCTGGAAGCTTAAGCTTTCCGGGCCTTTTCCTTGTTCAGCCCTATCGCAGGCACACTGCGATGAAGCTGCGCCACAGCCACCTTCCCCCTGCTTCATCCTGCCGCTTCCGCCCGCTGGGGGTAGCCATTTCGTTGACGTTACGATCCTGATTACCTAAAATTCGAATGAAGTCGCATATGCCGTTTCGGATGCTCCGGCCGGCGTGGGTGCGGGATCGTTCCAGGGGATTCGTGACGCGGCCATGTCCGAAGTTGACGCTGACTTGCTCAGTCCCGAACCGCTCAGTCCCGAACCGCTGGATGCGATCATCGAAGGGAGCCCGAAAGCCGGGGTCCGGGATGCCGCTGCCTGGCTTGGCGGCCCTTCATCCGATCCGGCGATCAGGGTCGCGCATATCTTCAAGGTCTTCATTCCTGAAATCAACGGCGGCATCCCGGAGATCATGAGGCTTCTGGCTGCCGGCCTGACGCGCTGGTGCCGCAGCGAGGTTCTGGTCTCCCGCGTGCAAGGTCCCGGCGCTTCGGAAATCGTCGAGGGGATAGAGGTACACCGCGCCGGCGCTCTCAGGAGCTTATGGTCGATGCCGATCTCCCCGACGTTTCCCGTCTTCGTCTGGCAGACGGCTCGGCGGGTCGACGTGGTGGACTATCATGCCCCCTTCCCGCTCGCCGACCTGGCGGTCAGCCTTTGGTTTCCACGGCGGACGGCGCTGATCGTCCACTGGCACTCGGAAATCATCGCCCAGCGGCGCATGCTGCCGGTCATCGGTCCGTTCATCCGGAAGACCTTGAGGCGGGCCGACAGGATCGTCGTATCGACTCCCGCGATGATCGAGCAATCGCCCTTCCTCAAGCCTTTCACCGATAAATGCGTCGTCATTCCCTACGGGATCGATGTCGATTACTGGAAAAAACTCGATGATGCCGACCTCCGGCGGATCGGTGAATTGCGGGCGCTCCATCCCCGCCTGATCGTGGCGACGGGGCGGCTTGTCGCCTACAAGGGCTTCAACGTATTGATCGAAGCGATGCGCAAGGTTGACGGCACGCTCGTCATCGTCGGTACCGGCGCGCTCGAAAGCGACCTGCGCGCACAGATCGCGGAGGCCGGCATAGGCGACCGCGTGCATCTCGTCGGATACCTGGAACGGCGCGAGCTGAAATGCCTGCTCCATGCCTGCCGGGTCTTCACCATGCCGTCGGTGGAGGAAAGCGAGACATTCGGCATCGCGCAGGTCGAGGCCATGGCTTGCGGCAAACCAATCGTCAATACGCGGCTATCGACCGGGGTTCCCTGGGTCGCGCGTGACGGCAGGGAAGCTGTGACGGTGCAGCCCAACGATCCGGACGCCCTTGCCGAAGCGCTCGCCCACCTGCTCGACCACGAGGAAGAGGCCGCCGCCATGGGTGCTTGCAGCCTGCGACGCGCCGAAACCACCTTCAGCTTCGGCACCTTCCTCAGCGAGACGCTGAAAGTCTTCAAAGACACGGTAAAGGAGCGAGGAATATCTTGAGCTGCCGCATTGGAGGCATATTGGCTTCGACAAGAATTCCTTATCGTGGCGAGGCATGCCAAAGCCGTGCGGGCAGCCATGATTTTTCGATACCAATATCAACTTGACGATGCTCCGGGAACACTGGCAAGGTCGATCCGGCGGTTCCCTGCTGTCAGGATTCAATCTCTGCCGCAATGTCCGCGCTTCTCCTTGAGCAACCCATCATGCATGCCGCCCTCTGGCTCGACCTTTTCCACCAAGCGATGACGCGACTGCCGATCTCAGGGCTGGAAATGGTCTCCGCGAATGAGGACATGGCGATGGACGGACGCGAGGCGCCGGGAGTCCCATGACCCTGCCTGTTTCACCGCTTACCCGTCCCGTGTCCGACCCACGTGGCGAAGCCGGCCCGCCGGACCAGCGGCCGGTCAGGGACGCGGACAAATCGTCTGGCGCGCCTTGGGTCCTGGAAAACGCTGACTGGGACACCCGGCGCGAAAGCGCCATCAAGCTGATCCTGAACGTCGAGTCGATCGTTCCCCCGGTAACGGGGATCGGACGCTACACATCGGAGATACTCGGCGGTCTCCTGGCCCGCGGGTTGGGCGACGACCTCCATTGCTTCTCCCATTTCCGCTGGGTGGACGCGAGCAGGGTCATCACCGCAGCCTCCGAACCGTCGCCGTCCAAAAATTTCCGGCCCTTCCTGCGGTCCTTGCCCTATGCCTATGATCTGCGGTGCATCGCCCGCAACGCCGTGTTCCGGCGAAGCGCCAGGGCACTGGCCGGCGCCGTGTATCACGAGCCCAACTATATCCTGAAGCCTTTCGACGGTCCGACGATCGTCAATTGCCACGACCTGTCGCATCTGCATTTTCCGGAACACCATCCGGCGGAGCGCGTCCGCTATCTGGACCGGAACCTGGAGAAATCGTTGCGCAAGGCGACCCGGATCGTGACGCTCAGCGATTTCGTCCGGCGCGAGGTGCTGGACACGTTCGGCTTCGATCCCGCGCGGGTAGTTACCGTGCCCGTCGGCGCCGACGAGCGGTTCAGGCCGCATGGCGTGGAGGAAACCCACGGCATCATGTCGCGGCATGGCCTCGAGCATGGCCGCTACATCCTGTCCGTCGCCACCATCGAACCGCGCAAGAACCTGCATGGCCTGGTCAGGGCCTTCATGCGGCTGCCCGCCGGCTTGAGGGCGGCTTATCCGCTGGTCCTATGCGGGGCGACGGGGTGGAGGGAGAGCGTGCTGGAACAGTCGCTCAATGCCCTGGTGCGCGAGGGCAGCGTCCGGCGCCTGGGCTACATCCCCGAAGCGGACCTGCCCGGCCTGTACGCCGGCGCCGCGGCTTTCGCCTTTCCGTCCTTTTATGAAGGCTTCGGGCTCCCGCCGCTGGAAGCGATGGCGAGCGGCACCCCCGTGCTGGCATCCGCCACCGGCAGTATCCTGGAAGTGGTGGGGAACGCCGGCCTTCTTGTCGATCCTCACGACGACGTGGCACTGGCCGAAGGACTGGAGCGGATCCTCACCGATCATCCCTTGCGCGAAACCTGTATCGCGGCCGGCATCGAGCGTGCCCGGCGGTTCACGTGGACGTCCTGCGTGGACCGCACCCTATCGCTCTACCGCGAACTTCAGGCCGGCTAATTCCTCGGCCGATCGGCGGATGCCGTTTTGCCATTGGACTCAAGAGCGGGATAGTCGTATCTTACAAATGATTGCATTTTAGCGATTACTGTCTGCCGTCGCCCGAAGGGCCTGTCATGTCCTCCTCTCCCATCGATGCATCCTTGATGCGGCCCGGCCCAAAGCTGGCTGATCTGGTTCAGCAGATGAAGCAGAACATGCAGAAATCCCAGTCGATGATCGAGCAGACCAACAACTCCACCAAGCCGGTTCCCAAAACGAACGAGTTGAACAGTCAGGCGGCGGTGATCAGCCAGGGCTACAAGCAGGCTATCCAGGAAAGCAATCAGGCCGCAAAGCCCCTGCCCAAGACGGAAGCGCTGGTATCGCAGGCCGGCGCCATCAGTCAGGGCTACAAGCAGGCTATCCAGGAAAGCAACCAGGCCGCAAAACCCATACCCAAGACGGAAAATCTGGTATCGCAGGCGGGCGCCATCAGCCAGGGCTACAAGCGGGCTATCCAGGAGAGCAGCCAGGCGATGAAGCCTATCGCCAAGACGGAAGCGCTGGTATCCCAGGCGGGCGCCATCAGTCAGGCCTACAAGCAGGTCATCCAGGAAAGCAGTCAGGCGATGAAGCCCATCGCCAAGACGGAAGCGCTGGTATCCCAGGCGGGCGCCATCAGCCAGAGCTACAAATCTGCCGTCGAGCAGACGAAGAACTCCATGAGAGCCATTCCAAAGACGGAGTCGCTGACACAGCAGACTTCAGCTGCCGTGGACCGTATCCAATCGCAGGCGAAGCAGAGCGCTCAGGCCGCCGCCGCTGCCGGCAGCAAGGCAAAACCCGCCGGCGGCAAAGTGGATATGCACGCTTAGGGAAGCGGCCGGCTTGGCCGGCGGATCGCCTCTAGGCAACTTCCCGAAGCACCTTGTCCAAGCATCTTCCCCAGGCGCTTTCAGAGGAACCTTGCCGCTTCCGGTTCGTTTCAGGACTGTTACCGTGAAATTCGGCCCGTCCGACAGGAAGCTCTTCATGCCACTGGTCATTTTTCTGATCCTCGTCGTCCTGATCGCCATGTTCGGCTTCTGGGACACGCTGAGCGCATTGCTGGGCAGCTTGATGATGATCATCCTGTTCGCCGCCGCTGCCGCCGGCCTGCTGGTCCTGACCGGCCTGTTCATCTATCACCGGTTCAAGAAGCGGATCTGAGCCGGCCGCTTTTCCTGGACACTCCCGCATCCCATATAAAAGGATGGGGCCGGCCTATCGGTCCGGGAGCGAACCAGTGAAACGCAGATTATTTCTAGGAGGCACCATGGCCATCCTTGGCGCAGGCGGATTGTTCAAATCGCTGACGGGCGGCAACACGGCCGAAGCCGCCGGCGACGAGCAGTTCCCGGTATCCAAGCCTTCGGCGGAGTGGCGCCGGCAACTATCCCCGGAGCAATACCATGTGCTGCGGGAACACGGCACCGAGCGCGCCGGCACCAGTCCGCTCAACAACGAAAAGCGCGCCGGCACCTTCGTATGCGCCGGCTGCGAGCAGGATCTCTTCGCGTCGGACACCAAATATGAAAGCGGGACCGGCTGGCCGAGTTTCTGGAAGCCGCTGGACGGGGCGGTCGGAACGAGCGAGGACCGGGCGTTCTTCATGACCCGGACGGAGGTTCATTGCAGCCGTTGCGGCGGTCATCTGGGCCATGTCTTCGAGGATGGACCGAAGCCCACGGGTCTGCGGTACTGCATGAACGGCGTGGCGATGAATTTCCGCCCCAAGGACGCCTGATCGGAGAACCCCTGATCCGAGAGCACCTGACGGAAAAAGGCCGGGTCGATCAAAGAGACTTGGATCAAATTAACTATAACTAAAGTACATACGCGGTACGAATCCGTCCATCGAGGTCCCATGATCGGGACCGGCTGGTTGGGTTCGTATCATGCGCGCTTGCCTCGCTCGGATAAATTGCACCGTCTTTCTGGCGGTATCGGTCTTGATACTGTCCGGCTGCACCGGAGGGGCATTCGTCCCATATGGTGGCGGTCCGGGTGCATTGGTGGAAACGGCGCCTTCCCAGGATATCGCCATTTCCGGCATCATCACGCAGGACACCGCCAACCGGATTCTGGACGAATTGGAGAGCCAGCCCGGCCCTGTCATCACCGTGCGCCTCGACAGTCCGGGCGGCGACGTGTCGGCGGCGCTCCAGATCCACGATCGCTTGAAGCAAAGCGGTCATGTCGTGGTGACCACTGTCGATGACGATGCACAGTGCATGTCGTCCTGTACCCTGATCTTCGCAAGCGGCGACCGGCGTCTGGCCGGGCACCGGTCGCGTTTCCGGTTCCATGCGCCGCTCTATGTCGGCCGCTTGCCGCTGCCGGGACCGGTAACCGGCCTGATCGAAGCCATGACCCGGCGCGGCATTGCCAATACCTACGCCGAAGTGTCGCCTGAGCTAGCCCGTTATCTGGCGGAGCCCGGAGTGCTGGCGCTGCATTCGCGCAAGGGGCTGGCGCTGAGCGGGCAGGAACTGGCCGTTCACGGCGGAAATTTCGTAACGGGAACGCCGTAGCGGCGGGGATCGTTGAGAAAGACAGGTTGCCGCCGGTCTCAGTCGCCGTCCATCACGCGGGCGGCTTTGACCGCATCGGCTACGGTGACCCCCTTGCGGATGATGTTGTCGACCACCCGCCCCTGGACGAGATGTATGCCAAGCCCATGGGCGAACATGAGACCGGCCACCGTTCCGCACCGGGCCAGGATAAGTTTGCACTTGGACTGGCTTTCGATCTTGTGCGACAAGGCATCGTACAGGTCGGCGTCCATCTCCAGCATATCCTGTGACCAGAACATCTTGGCGTAGTCGCAGTCCATGTATTCCAGGTCCATATGGGTCACCCAGAACGGCGTCAGCCCATCGATGCAGATCGAATAGCCTCGGTTGCGGGCGAAATCGACGACTTCCTTGTAGATGCTTTCGTTCTCGACCAGATCGACCTTGTTGATCTCGAGGACCACGTTGCTTCGCAGTTCCGCAGTCAGCCGCTCGTCGAACTTCACGAAGGCCGAAGACATGATCGTGGTGAGATTGAGGTTGAGGCCGATCTTGTGCCCCCGGATGAAGTCGATGCCGTAATTGAGGGTCTTGAGGATCGACTGATCCAGATTGGACGTGAAGTAGTTGAACAGCCACCGGTTGGCGGTGATATCGAAGCCTGGACTGATCTTGTCCTCGACGCTTTTGACGGCGATATAGAGCTCGAAATATTCCCGCTGATTCTGGGCTTCGGGCCGGATGTCCATGACCGGCTGGTTCAGCATGAAGGGCGACAGGTCGAAGATCGCCATCTGGCTCTCGATCCGCGCCATCTCATCAAGGTTCACGGCCGGCTTGGTCTTCAGCTTGCCGCTATCGGGACCGCCGCTCGTGTCCAGTCCCTCGATGAACCGCATCACGTTCACGAAGTTTAGCGACAACTCCATGATCGAATAAAGGCTTTCTTCCCGGTAAGGGTTCAGCCCCATCATCTTGGTCCGCGCCAGCATCAGCCGTTCTATCTTCTGGCAGACGTCCGAGATGGCCGCGAACTTGATGCCTTTGTAAAGGATCAGAACATCGTCGTTGGACAGGTTGAACATCTGAAGAAAAGCGGAGTTCTCGGATATTTCCTGCACCGCGCGGCGGATCGCGGAGATATCGCTGTAGCTTTTCTCTTTCAGGAGGGACAGATGCAAATGGACAAGCCGCAGGCCCTGTAGCTCACGCTTCGCCGATTGCAGCAGCGTGAGAAGCTTCGCATCGTCATGCGGCGGCTTCACCGCCGCCGCCGGGGACTTTCCACCCGGAGCCACCCGTGCCTGATCTCGGACAGGCGATTCGGTCTTGGCGCGGTTCATCATGATCCGCACCGCAGTGTCGGGAAGCTGGAACCTAGCCGAGACCCTTTGACCAAACCGACCCCCACCCAACGCCAGGGCAAACAGAAAATTAGACGAAATGGCTACCCCATTCGCCCCTTCACCATAACACGGAGAGACCGGATTTTAACTGATTTCTATGGAGTCACCGCAGGCTGACCCTACATGTCACACGCTGCATCCCGAAGCATGAACGGTCACGGTCCGCAAACCGGCCGGCCAAGACGCTCCTGCACCGCCGCTTCCACACGGTCCACATCCAGATCCTTGAGGTCCCGCACTTCCAGGCAAGTTACGTTCGGCCGGTCGATCCCCGTCAGATGTGCCGCCATGTGGCTGCCGAACAGGGCTATGGTCGGCCGGCCGAGATGGGCCGACAGGTGAGTAGGGCCGCTGTCGTTGCCGACCGCCAGACGAGCGCCGGCCAATACCCCCGCAAGCTGGAAAAAGTTCAGCCAACGCCCGCCGGTCAACGTGGTGCCGGGAATGGTGCGGCAGAGATCCAGTTCCTCTGGACCGGGGACGGTGACCACCGTCATCCCCTTCGCGATCAGCCGCTCCGCCAGTGCGGCATAATCGGGCCAGCGCTTTTGCGGCAGCCGGGCGGAAGAGCCGGGCAGCAGCACCACATAAGGCACCGCGACTCCGGCATCGTCCAGGATCGGCTTGACGTCGTCGGCGGCCCAGGCGAGGTCGGGCGCCGGCGTATGCCTGACGGGCACTCCGGCATCGGACAATTGTCCCGCCAGCCGCTCCAGACTGGGAATGCTCTTCGGATTGGGCGCCCTGTGCGGATGGCTGCACCCCGGCGCCGTTCCCGACCAGGGAGTGCGCGGCAGAAACCAGCGCCGGTAGAAGGCGGTGCGCGACACGTTTTGAAGGTCGTAGACCATCGAATAGGGTTTTGCGGTCAGGCGCCGCCGCAAGTCGAGCATGCGGTCGAGGCGCCATCGCGGGGCGCGGGGATCGGTCTCGACGGCATCGATCCAGGGACAGCGCTCCATCAGCTTGCGGTAGGCCGGGCCGGTCAGCAGCGTGATGCGGGCGGCGGGGTGGTGCAGCCGGATATCATGTAGGGCGCCTTCCGACTGGAACAGGTCGCCAAGGGCGCCGAGCTTGATGATCAGGATTTCTTCGGTCATGAGAAAGTAGGTCCGCAAAAGCCGTCCCGCAGCGGGCGGCGCACCATAGCCGGGCAGCCGCCACGGTTCCAGGACATCGGCAAGCTCCGCTCAGCCCGCCATGCCGGTAGCCAGGGACAGCATCGGGTCTTCCAGGCGATGCAACCGTCCACTGGCGGCAAGGGCGATGCGCAGCACCACGGCCTTGCGCCGCGCGGCATTGAGCCTGGTGACAGGCGCATCGCGCAGCACCACGGCGCCAAACCCGTCGGCTACCATCAGCCCACACTCATGCGGGATCAGATCGGCTGGAAAATCGGGACCGACGGCGAAGAAGAAGGCGTCGCAGTACGCCTGATACTCCGGCCACTTCTGATCCGCACGGAAATCCGCGACCGAACTCTTGACCTCCACGATGACGATGTCGCCGGCGTCGTTGACCGCCGCCACATCCGCGCGCCGTCCCGATGCAAGCCGGAATTCCGTCAAACTGGCATAACCGCGCTCCGCCAGTGCTCGCCGGACTCCCCGCGTCAGCAGGTCCGCCACTCCGGCGACACCCGCCGTCCTGATTTCGTCGAATTCCAAACCCATCCCTCGAACTTCGCTTCCCCAGACTGCACAGGCCAAACCGAGGAGGCCGGCCGGCCAAAAGCCAATATATCCAAGTATGATCCACACTGGTACGGATCATGAACACATCAAGTCTTTCGTCCAAGCGTTGATTCACCTCTGGCATCCGGGCCGGGCGAAGCTTACGGTGATTAACTCGTTAGCATTACCACCCGAGTCGCTTGCTTGTTCGACAAATGATCACGATACCTAATCTCGCCGAACTGATCGGTATAGTTGCCGGCCTGCTCACCACCGTCGCTTTCCTGCCTCAGGCCGTCAAGATCTGGCGCAGCAAATCGGCCAAGGACGTATCGCTGGCGATGTTCGTGTGTTTCTGCGCGGGCATCGTCCTCTGGGTAATCTATGGATTCATGCTGGGCGCATTACCGGTAATCCTGGCGAATGTTGTGACGCTCTGCATCGCTGCGACCATTCTGGTATTCAAAATCCGATATGGCTAATGCCCGTTCTTTATTTGGCACGCCCGTGTACTGCGGAAATGCCACTCTTGCCTGCTCTTGCCGCTTTTCGTTTCGTATGGAAACGACTAGGCTCTTCCTGTCTCCTACAGGTTGACCATGTCAGATCAGAAACCTACAGTTATCGACTCGAAAGGTCGTTGGCCGACTCCCGAACCCGAAGCGCGAACCGAGTCGGTTCGTGGACCGGGCATCGTGTCGGTCGACGCTCAGGGTCGCATCGCATCCTGGAACGGCGCCGCCGCCTCGCTTCTGGCGAATGCCGGCAGCGCACTTGCCATGGGCGCGCCCTTCGCCCGTCTCGAGGGGGAGGCGCGGAGACTATGCTCCCTCGCCTTCGACAGCAGCGTCATGGCCGACGGCAGCCTGATCTGCCTGTGCGAGCAGCCCCCGGCAAGCGCCACGCAGATGGCGCCGCTGCCATCGGCAATCCCGCAACTGACCCCAATGGCGGACAGCGCACTGAGCGGGATCGCCGGCTCTTTCGCCTTCATCCGGAACCCTCTGCCGCTGTGGATCTTCGACCGGCAGACGCTCGCCTTCGTTGCGGTGAACGATGCGGCCCTGACCCGCTACGGCTATTCGCGCGATCGGTTCCTGAACATGAGGATCACCGATATCCGTCCAGCCGAAGACGTGCCGCGGCTGATGGAATCGATGAAGGAACGCGTGACATCCGGCGAATCCGGCCAATGGCGGCATCTGCTGGCCGACGGCCGGACGATCGACGTGCTTGTGACGTCCGAATGGTTCACGCTGGACGGACGCCCGCTGGCGCTGACCGCAGTCCAGGACATCACCGCCCATTGCCGACTGGAAGACAGTCTGGTCGAAGCCCGCGTGGAGGCAGAACGGGCCAACCGGGCGCGCAGCCGCTTCTTCGCCGTCGCCAACCATGACCTGCGCCAGCCGCTGGCGGCCCTGTCGCTGTTCGTCGGGGCGCTGGAGAACCGGCTGAAGGACCCCACCAGCCGTGATATCCTGCGCGCCATGAACACGGCGCTGGCGACGATCAAGAACCTTGTGGACGCCCATCTCGATATCGCCCGGATCGACGCCGGCACGCTGCGGGTCGATCCGGTCGGCCATTCGGTCAACGGGCTCTTGACCCGCATGGCCCTGGAATTCGCGGCGCCGGCACGCCAAAAAGGGCTGACGCTCCATGTGGCGCCCTGCTCCGCCGTGATCCGGAGCGACCGCGACCTGCTGGAGCGCATCCTGCGCAACCTGCTGTCCAATGCGGTGCGCTATACCAGCAACGGCCGGATACTGCTCGGCTGCCGCCGTCAGGGCGATCAGTTGCGGATCGAGGTTTGGGACACCGGCCCCGGCATCCCCTCAGACCAGCTCGACATCATCTTCGAGGAATTCTATCGCGGCAATACGTCGAGCACCTCGGACGCGGCCGGCTTCGGCCTTGGCCTGTCGATCGTCGACCGGCTGTCGCGCCTGCTCAACCATTCGCTGACCGTCCGGTCGAACGAAGGCAAAGGCTCGGTCTTCGCCATCAGCGTCCCAATGGAGGTCGAGCCGGAAGCCCGCCTCATCGCTCCGCACGTTCCGATCCGCACCGACAACGAGGGCCTGCCCCGTGTCCTGGTGATCGAAGACGACGTCATCGTGCTCCAGGCGCTGGAACTTCTGCTGGACCAGTGGGGGTGCGAGGTGATCGCGACGTCGGGCTATGACGAAGCGATCGAGGGGCTGGCCGGACAGACCCAGGCGCCCGATCTGGTCATCGCCGACTTCCGTCTTTCCGGTCCCGCCAGCGGCATCGTCGCGATTCGCCAAATCGCCAAGATGTTGCAGGTCGATCTGCCGGGTCTGATCATCACTGGCGATACCGACCCACGGCGCTTGAAGGAAGCCCGCCTGAGCGGTTATCCGCTGCTCCACAAACCCGTTTCCGCGCTGGCCTTGCGGGCGGCGGTCGCCAGCCTGCTGGGGCGCGACCGCCTGCGCGACGGTGTAGGCTGAAGGCACGAAGCCTTGATAACGAAGCCGTAAAAACGAAAAGGCGCGGCTACCGTGGCAGCCGCGCCCTCTCGTCGGTTCAGCCGGGATCAGGAGTTGATCGTCAGCGTCCCGATGCTGGTGTTGTCGGAGACGTCGCCGCCCAGGGCGCCGAAAGCCGACGAACCCGAGGTGGCATCGCCGCCGGTGGCGCCGCCGCCGATGGCGAAACCGCCGCCCATGCTCATCGGAGCACCGCCGCCGGCGCTGGCCGCACCGCCGACCGCGCCCGAAGTGCTACCGGAGTGACCGAAAGCATCGCCGCCGCCCTTGCCGCTCTGCTCGACACCGACCGACGTGTTGTTGGTGGGGAAACCGCTGACAGTGCTCATTGAAATTCTCCTGTTATCCGACGTTTCCGGGGTCCGGCTTCCGCCGCGACATCCCCGCTGCACATAGTGTTCTGCAACGGGCATGCCACGAATGGATTACCGCGAAAGTCAGGATTTTTCGGCTCCGAACAGGAGTTTTGCGTCCAGTTATTCGGACGGCGTCAAGCAAAGGTGGATGGAAGGCGCTGAGGGGCTCAGTGCGCCTCAGCCCAGCTATGGCCGGTACCGGCTTCGGCGACAAGCGGGACGCCCAGGCTGGCGGCCGCTTCCATCGTCCGGCGGACCAGATCGGCGGTTTCCGCAGCCTCCTCCTCCGGCACCTCCAGCACCAGTTCGTCGTGGACCTGGAGCAGCATGCGGCCCTGAAGCCCCGCATCGGCCAGGGCCGGCGGGATGCGGATCATGGCGCGCTTGATGATGTCGGCGGCCGTTCCCTGGATCGGAGCGTTGATCGCCTGACGCTCGGCGAACTGGCGGCGGGCGGGGTTCTTTTCCGCGATGCCCTGGATGTGGCAGCGGCGGCCGAACAGGGTCGTGACGTAGCCGTTGCGGCGGCAGAACTCCTTGGTGCGGTCCATATAGGCCGCAAGCTCTGAGAACCGCTCCAGGTAGGTCTTGATGAAGGCGTTGGCCTCCCCGGCCGAAATGCCGAGCTGGCGGCCGAGGCCGAAGCCGCTGATGCCGTAGATGATGCCGAAGTTGATCGCCTTGGCCTTGCGCCGGATCTCGCCGGTCATCTGGTCAAGCGGCACGCCGAACACCTGGGACGCCGTCATCGCGTGGATGTCGATGCCCTCGCGGAAGGCCAGCTTCAGCGCCTCGATCCCGGCCATCTCGGCGACCAGCCGCAGCTCGATCTGCGAATAGTCCACCGACAGCAGGACATGGCCCGGCTTGGCGATGAAGGCGCGGCGGATCTTGCGTCCCTCCTCCGTCCGGAT
>DASQKT010000138.1:0-2197 GCA_035630415.1 Skermanella sp. | reverse complement strand
CGCCGCTCCCGACCGGGAAGTGCTGGCCGGTCTGGTCGAGCGGGTGACCTTCCACAGTGCGGAGAGCGGCTTCTGCGTCCTCCGCATCAAGGCGCGTGGGCACCGCGACCTGATCACCATCGTCGGCCATGCCGCCTCGATTTCGGCGGGAGAGTTCGTCCAGGCGACCGGCGTCTGGAACAACGACCGCACCCATGGCCTCCAGTTCAAGGCCAGCTTTCTGCGCACGACGATGCCGACCACGGCGGAAGGCATTGAGAAGTATCTTGGCTCCGGCATGATCCGGGGGATCGGGCCGGTCTATGCGAAAAAGCTCGTCAAAGCCTTCGGCGCCGATGTCTTCGACGTGATCGAACGGGAAGCGGACCGGCTGCGCGAGGTCCCCGGCATCGGCCCGGTGCGGGTCAAGCGGATCATCTCCGGCTGGGCGGACCAGAAGGTGATCCGGGAAATCATGCTGTTCCTGCACTCCCACGGCGTTGGCACGTCGCGGTCCGTCCGCATCTTCAAGACCTATGGCGCCGATGCGATCCAGCTCATCTCCGAGAACCCCTACCGGCTGGCCCGCGATATCCGGGGCATCGGTTTCATCACCGCCGACGCCATCGCGGCCCGGCTGGGAATCGAGAAGACCGCCATGGTGCGGGCACGGGCCGGCATCGCGTATGCCCTGGCCGAAGCGATGGACGAGGGCCATTGCGGGCTGCCGCGCGACGAGTTGCTGAAGCTCGCGGAAAAGCTGCTCGACATCCCTCCCTCGCTGATCGAGGACGCGATCGCGCTGGAGCTGGGCGACGGCACCGTGATCGCCGACCGGCTGGACGAGCGCGACGCCGTCTTCATGTCCGGCCTTTACCGCTCTGAACAGAATATCGCCACCCGGCTGCTCGATCTGGTGGCGGGTGCGCCGCCCTGGGGCTGTATCGACGCCGCTACCGCAATCCCCTGGGTGGAGGGCAGGACCGGCCTGACGCTGGCCGAGAGCCAGCGCGCCGCCGTCCGGCTGGCGATCTCCTCCAAGCTCCTGGTGATCACCGGCGGCCCCGGCGTCGGCAAGACGACGCTGGTAAATTCGATCCTGAAGATACTGGCGGTGAAGGGCTTGCGACTGGCGCTGGCCGCCCCCACCGGCCGAGCGGCCAAGCGCCTGACCGAGAGCACGGGCCTGGAAGCGAAGACCATCCACCGCCTGCTCGAAACCGACCCCGCCCAGGGCGGCTTCAAGCGGAACGAGATGCAGCCGCTGGAATGCGACCTGCTGGTGGTCGATGAGACGTCGATGGTCGATGTGCCGCTGATGAACGCGCTGCTGCGCGCCGTCCCCTCTCAAGCCGCCGTCCTGCTGGTCGGCGACGTCGATCAGTTGCCCTCCGTCGGGCCGGGACAGGTGCTGGCCGACGTGATCGCGTCCGGTGCGGTGCCCGTGGTGCGGCTGACCGAGGTGTTCCGGCAAGCGGCGGAGAGCCGGATCATCGTCAACGCCCACCGCGTCAACCAGGGCCTGATGCCGGAACCGCCGCCGCCCGGCGACGCCCTGTCCGACTTCTACTTCGTCGATGCCGCCGATCCGGAGGACGGCGTCCGCAAGCTGATCCATATGGTCCGCGACCGCATCCCGCGTCGCTTCGGCCTCGACCCGGTGCGCGATATCCAGATCCTGTGCCCGATGAACCGAGGCGGGCTGGGCGCCCGCTCGCTCAACATCGAGCTTCAGAAAGTCCTCAACCCGCCGCGCGATCCCCGGATCGAACGATTCGGCTGGACCTTCTGCGAGGGCGACAAGGTCATGCAGATCGAGAACGATTATGACAAGGAGGTCTACAACGGCGATCTCGGGGTGGTCAGCAAGATCGACACGGACGACAACTCGCTGCTGATCGAGTTCGATGGACGTGAAGTCGCCTATGACGCCGGCGAGCTGGATCAGGTCGTGCTGGCTTACGCCACCACGATCCACAAGTCGCAGGGGTCGGAGTATCCTGCCGTGGTCCTGCCGCTGACCACGCAGCACTACACCATGCTCCAGCGCAACCTTGTCTATACCGGGATCACGCGCGGCAAGCGCCTTGTCGTCATTGTCGGGCAGCGAAAAGCGATGGCTATGGCCGTCAAGGGCAACCAGAGCCGGAAGCGCTGGTCGAAGCTGAGGAACTGGCTGGAAGCAGCTAGGCATTGACAATGACCCGGCGGATTGCTT
>DASQKT010000137.1:0-2128 GCA_035630415.1 Skermanella sp. | reverse complement strand
GCCAGCCAGTCCAGCACCCTGCGGGTGCCGTTGATGGCGGGGCCTTCCTCGTCGCCGGTGATCAGCAGGCTGATCGAGCCCGCCGGCGCACCCGTCGCCGCGATCCTTCGTCCCACGGCCGCGACGAAGGCCGCGATGGCGGCCTTCATATCAGACGTGCCCCGGCCGTAAAGCTTGCCGTCGGCGATCTCGCCCCCGAACGGATCGGCAGCCCAGGCGGAAGCATCGCCCGGCGGCACGACATCGGTATGGCCGGCGAAGCAGAGATTGGGGCCGGAGGAGCCGAGCCTTGCGTACAGGTTGTCGATCGGCGGCGTGCCCTCGGCTTCGAACCGCAGCCGATGGCAGACGAAGCCCAGCGGCTCCAGCGCCCGGACCAGGACGTCGAGCGCCCCGGCATCGGCGGGAGTGATGCTCGGGCAGCGGACCAGCGCTTGGGTCAATTCAACCGGATCTGCAACCTGCACGGAAGTCATCAGGCGCGCAGCAGTTCGTTGATCGAGGTCTTGGACCGGGTCCGCTCATCGACCTGCTTGACGATCACGGCGCAGTACAGGCTGGGACCGGGGCTGCCGTCCGGCAGCGCCTTGCCGGGCATCGTGCCGGAAACGACGACGGAGTAGGGCGGCACGCGGCCGTACAGGATCTCGCCGGTTTCGCGGTTCACGATTTTGGTCGAGGCGCCGAGATAGACGCCCATCGACAGGACGGAGCCGGTCTCGACCCGGACGCCTTCCGCCACCTCGGCGCGGGCGCCGATGAAGCAGTTGTCCTCGATGATGACGGGACCGGCCTGGAGCGGTTCCAACACGCCGCCGATGCCGGCGCCGCCGGAGATGTGGCAGTTCTTCCCGATCTGGGCGCAGGACCCGACCGTGGCCCAGGTATCGACCATCGTGCCGCTGTCGACATAGGCGCCGATATTGACGAAGCTCGGCATCAGGACGACGCCGGGGGCGATATAGGCGGAACGGCGGACCACGGCGTTGGGGACGGCGCGGAAGCCGGCGGCGCGGAAGCGGGCGTCGTCCCAGCCGGCGAACTTGGACGGCACCTTGTCGAACCACACCGACTGGCCCAGGACCGGATCGACCGGACCGCCGGGGATCGTCGTCATGTCGTTCAGGCGGAACGACAGCAGCACGGCCTTCTTGAGCCACTGGTTGACCTGCCAATCGTCGCCTTTGCGTTCCGCCACGCGGAAGCGGCCCTCGTCCAGACCCGCCAGTGCCGCTTCCACGGCATCGCGGACGGCGCCCTTGGTTCCGGTATTGAGCTGGTCGCGGTTTTCCCAGGCGGTTTCGATGGCGTTCTGGAGATCGGTGGTCATGGCGGGTTCAGGTCCGGCTTCTAAAGCGGTGACAGGATTGATGGAACCGGAACATGGGTCACCGGCAATCCCACTGTCAACTGCCCACTGGTGACCGGGAAGATAGAGATATAGCTCAACCGGGCGGGTTTGCCGGCGAAGTCAGTTCCGTCAGCCATGCCGTCAGATCGTCCACCGCATGGTCGATATGGTCGCCGGTGCCGACTCCCCCCCGGTCGGGACGGGCGTAATCGATCTCCGACCTGACCCAGACGGTCGTCATGCCCAGTGCCGCCGCGGGGACCAGATTGCGGGCAATGTCCTCGACCATGCAGGCGCCATGGGGATCGATGCCGTGCAGTTCGATCAGGTGGGCATAAGGACGCGGGTCGGGCTTGGGCACGTAGTCGGCGGCCACGATGTCGTAGATCACGTCGAAATGCCGCGCGATGCCCAGACGGCCCAGCACGTTGTCGGCATGCCGGCACGACCCGTTGGTGTAGATCACCTTGCGGCCCGGCAGCCGTTCCAGCGCCGTGTCCAGCTCGGGGCTGGGATTCACCGGCGTCACGTCAATGTTGTGGACATAGTCCATGAAGGCGACGGGATCGACGTCGTGCTCGGTCATCAGGCCGCGCAGCGTCGTGCCGTAGTCGCGGAAATACTGCTTCTGCCGCCGCCGCGCCTCGTCCCAGGGCAGGTCGAACCGCTCGCCGATGAACTCCGTCATCCGCTGGTCGATCTGGCTGAACAGGTTGCTGGCCGCCGGGTAAAGCGTATTGTCGAGATCGAAGATCCACACCTTGATCGACGAAAGCG
>DASQKT010000136.1:0-4098 GCA_035630415.1 Skermanella sp. | reverse complement strand
GAGTGGAAGGCGGCGACGAGCTGCGGCAGGGCCGTCATCTCGATCTTGCGGGCGGTGACGGCGCCGATGGTGCCGCCGATCGCGATGCCGACGACGATGAGGGTTAAGGAGAGCCCGGAGATCAGGCCCGGCAGCAGCAGCGTCGTAACGATGGCGATCACCATGCCGGCGATGCCGTAGTTGTTACCCTGCCGGGACGTTTCGGGGCTGGAAAGACCGCGCAGTGCCATGATGAAGCAGATGCCGGCGACGAGATACGCCAATGGAGCGAAAGCGACCATGTTGGTTCAGGGCTCCCTTATTTCTTCTGCTTCTTCTTGTACATCGCCAGCATGCGCTGCGTGACGATGAACCCGCCGAAGATATTGACCGAAGCGAGGATGACGGCGAGGAAGCCCAGCGCCGTGGAGAACGTGAAGCCGGCCGTGCTGCCGGTCGCGATCAGCGCTCCGACGATGATGACCGACGACACCGCGTTGGTGACGCTCATCAGCGGGGAGTGCAGTGCCGGCGTCACCCGCCACACCACGTAGTAACCCACGAAGCAGGCAAGCGCGAAGACCGTCAGGCCGGTGATGAAGAAGTCGTGGCCGGCGGCGGGCGCCGCGTCGGCGGCGGCTCCCGTCGCGAGATGGGCCGTCTCCATGGCGAGACGATCCGCCTCGGCCGTGAGAGACCGCAGGGCCGCTTGCAGGTTGGCGACCTGCTGGGCCAATTCCTGGCTTGTCATTGGCTGTGTTCCCCTCAGCTCTTGGCCGCGACGGGCTCGGCGGCGAAATTCGGATGC
Source organism: Skermanella sp. (assembly GCA_035630415.1). Classification (GTDB taxonomy): domain Bacteria; phylum Pseudomonadota; class Alphaproteobacteria; order Azospirillales; family Azospirillaceae; genus Skermanella. Next base: position 3,311 of record DASQKT010000136.1, on the reverse strand, counting down.
ACCAGGGCGCCGTCGCGGGTCAGGGCGGTACCCTTGATGATCTCGTCGTCCCAGTTGATCGTCAGGCCTTTTTCCTTGTCGATCAGGGGCGTCAGGAAGTTCAGCAGGTTCTTCGAGTACAGCATCGACGCGTCGATGGCGTTGCGGCTCGGCACGTTGAGATGGCCAACGATCTTCACGCCGTCGATATCGACGATCTCGCCCGGCTTGGAGCCTTCGACGTTGCCGCCCTGCTCCACCGCCAGATCGACCAGCACGGAGCCCGGCTTCATCGAGCGGACCATCGCCTCGGTCACCAGGATCGGAGCCTTGCGGCCGGGAATCAGCGCCGTGGTGACGATGATGTCCTGCTTCTTGATCGTTTCGGCGATCAGCGCCCGCTGCTTTTCCTGGTACGCGGGGCTCATCTCCTTGGCGTAGCCGCCGGCGGTCTGGGCCTCCTTGAACTCGTCGTCCTCGACCGCGACGAACGAAGCGCCGAGCGACTGCACCTGTTCCTTGGTAGCAGGACGCACGTCGGTCGCGGACACGACGCCGCCCAGGCGCCGTGCCGTCGCGATGGCCTGGAGGCCGGCGACGCCGACGCCCATGATGAGGACGCGAGCCGGCGGCACGGTGCCGGCAGCGGTCATCATCATCGGGAAGGCGCGGCCGAATTCCGACGCCGCGTCGACGACGGCGCGATAGCCCGCAAGATTGGCCTGGCTGGACAGCACGTCCATCGACTGCGCGCGGGTGATGCGGGGCATCAGTTCCATCGCGAAGGCGTTGACCTTGGCGTCGGCATAGGCCTGGAGCTGGTCCCGCTGCTGATAGGGCTGAAGAATGGCGACCAGCATGGCGCCCGGCTTCATCAGCGCCAGTTCGTCGGGGCCTCCCTCCGCTTCCGTCAAAGGTCGTTGCACCTTGAGAACGATATCTGCGTCGGACAGGGCCGAGGCCTCGTCCGGCGCAATGGTCGCTCCGGCATCGGCGAAGGCCTGATCGGGGATCGAGGCTTCCTTACCGGCGCCGGTTTCGACAACGACGTCCAGCCCAAGCTGCTTATACTTCTTGATGGTATCGGGGGATGCCGCAACGCGGCGCTCGTTGGCACGCCGCTCCTTGGGTATCGCGACTTTCATCCTGGCTGGTTCCCTTGCCGCTGATTTTATTGTGCCGAAAGTATGGCGTTCGATTTATGCGTTGGCAAAATGCCGCATTCGGGAAAGTTTGTGAAGCGTTCTACCCACTAACCTTGCCCGTTCAAGCTTCAACACTAAACCTTTCTTGCGGGCGCTTGCCCAGTGGACAAAGGTCGAAGACGCGGGCATCAGCCGTGCGGAAGGCGCATGCACGCACATGAAAACAGCCGGCCCACAAGGGGCCGGCTGCCAGTATCGCGGAACCGGAGCGCCGCGTATCGTCTTTTGTTATTGCGTTATGAAGTCGGCCTTAGCGGCGGGCCGGCATCATGCCTTCGGCGGGGCCGCCGCCCGCAACGCCTTCGTTGCCGGTCTGGCTGGCGCCTGCGGGCGGCACTACGCCACCGCCGGCTGCGGCGCTGATGTCGTTGACCGTGCCGCCGGCCTTTACGATGGAGTTCCGGGCATCGGCAAGGATTTGGGCGCACTTGGCCGGATTGCCATCGCGGAACTGATTTTCAGCGGTCTGAAGCTGGACTTCCAGCCGCTCGCGAATCAGGTCGTTCGAAATCGTCTTGGCATCGGACCGCACGGCTGCGACATCGGTCGAGCCGCAGGACGCCGGAACCTGAAGGTTGGTGGTGCCGGTCGGATACGTCGGATCACCGGGGCCTACACCGCCGCGGCCCAAGGCCGCGCGACCGCTCGTGACGCCATCGGTCTGGCCGGTCTCGAGATTTCCATCGGGAGTATTCACCGGTGCCTGAGTCCCCTGCATCGGCTGACCGGTGGTAGCGCCGGTGGCGCCTGGTGCCACACCCGGCATCTGGGACCCCATCGAGGCGCGGCCGCTGGTCACGCCGTTGGTCTGACCAGTCGCGAGGCCGGAGTCCTGAGCCAGGACCGGCCCGGAGACACCAATGGCGAGAGCCAGCACTGCGGCACCATGGAAAAGCTTATTCATCTCTGGAAATTCCTCGTCTTGGGGGCGACATGATCGCCATTCGGCAACCTTTGACCCCCTCAACAGTAGTTTTCCATGGTTGGTTCCGAGAATTCTCACGAAAAACCGACATCGATCACACGTTGGCGATCACGCTTCCGTGATTACACCGGCAGCGGCACCCCGTTGCGGTTGAGCAGTTCCGTCTGGCGCTTTTCCAGGGCATCAACGTCGAAATCGCGGACGAGATCGTGGAAGAGCTGGTACCAGTTGACCTCCGCCTTCAGATGCAGGAAGACCGAACCCAGGCCGATCGCGGCGCGGTCCATGAAGACGAACTCACGCGGGATCTCCAGCCCGCCGACCTCGTGGAGCGAGCGGTGGACCTTCTCGGCCGCCTCGCGCCCGTACATGGCGCTGTTGGTCTCGTCGATCCTGCGGGTGCGGTCATCCATGATGGGAGCGTAGACGAAGCGTGCCCAGACGTTGAGGATGTCGATCAACTCGTTGTTGATCTTGTTGAAGCCCCAGACCCGGTAGGCTTCCGCCGCCAGGTCGCGGTCGTCGGTCTGAAGCGCGTGATAGAGGTCGATCACGCCCTTGACGAAGCTAGGCTTGAAGATGCGGATGCAGCCAAAATCCAGCAGGTTGATCGAGGCATCGGGACGGACGGTATAGTTGCCCAGATGCGGGTCGCCGTGGATCGTGCCGCAGGTGTAGAACGGCGTGTACCACGCGCGGAACATGTTCAGCGCAAGCTCGTTACGGTGCTCCGGGTGGTCACGGACATACTCCAGGATCTTGCGGCCTTCCAGCCACGTCATCGTCAGCAGCCGCTTGGTCGAAAGGTCCGACACGACCTCCGGCACCTGGACGCCGCCGACGGGACTCAGGATGTCCCGGTAGAGGGCGGTGTGGCGGGCTTCCAGCGCGTAGTCCAGCTCTTCCCGCAAGCGGGCCGAGATCTCGGCATGGATCTGCCTGGTCGAGATCGTGCGGTCGTAACGCTCGTAGATCGAGAAGATCAGGTTGAGCTGACCCAGGTCTGCTTCCACGGCGGACATCATGTCCGGGTACTGGAGCTTGCAGGCAAGCTGCCGCCCGTCATGGCCGACCGCCTTGTGGACTTGGCCCAACGAGGCGGCGGAGGCCGCGTTGCGCTCGAAGCTGGCGAAGCGCTTCTGCCAATTGGGACCCAGTTCCGCCGCCATCCGGCGCTTGACGAAGGGCCAGCCCATGCTGGG
>DASQKT010000135.1:0-4047 GCA_035630415.1 Skermanella sp. | reverse complement strand
TTTGCTAGCCGCCCCTCTCCGACGCCAGCGGCCGCATCGCTGCGGTCCCGCGCCATCGCGGTAGTATGAAGGCTCTGACTCCTGCCGCCGTCATCCGCGCCGGCAGGTCTCTCCGCTTACTCCGCTCTGCCGTCCCGGCATCCGCCCCCAACCACACGATGGACCCCACCGGACGCTTTGACAGTCACCTCAGCGCCGATGGTCAATTCAAGGCTTCGCCATATACCTGCAAGCTCGCCGATCCACCCCGCTTCGCAGCGACGCAGTTACCGTCGACTTCGGAGCTGTGACCTCCTCCGGTGCGGACTTGCACCACACTGACAAAGCGTCCTCACGGACGCACAGGTACCCGGATCAAGTCCGGGTATGACGGAAAGGGGCGAAAGACCGGCAAAATCAGCGCCTATGCGACGATCCCCGGCGCCCCGTCTCAGGCCGTCGGGCCGATATGCACGCCGAGCCCTTCGAGCCGGATGCTCTCGCCGCCTCTCCGGAACGTCGCCGGCTCCCCTGACAGGTTGAAGACGCAGAGGACGGCGGAGTCTCCGGCTCGCCGGACGAATGCCAGCGTTTCCAACGGTTCCGGAGAAGCGTTTTCCAGGAACGTGATGTCGCCCTTGACCAGGGCGGGATGCTCCCGGCGGAAGCGCAGCAGGCGCCGGTAGCAAGCCAGGATGGAGTCGTCGTCGGCAACCTGCACGTCAACGGCGCGGCTCAGGTGGGCGGCGCCGACCGGCAGCCAGGGGCGGCCCTCGGTGAAGCCGCCAGTCGGCGACTTGCTGTCCCAGACCATCGGCGTCCGGCAGCCGTCGCGGCCCTTGAATTCCGGCCACAGGCGGAGGCCGTAGGGATCGACCAGATCCTCGTAAGCCAATTCCGCCTCGTGCAACCCCAACTCCTCGCCCTGGTACAGGCAAACCGAACCGCGCAGCGACAGCAGCAATGCGGCGGCGAGATTGGCGAAGCGCCGGTCGTTTCCGCCGGCATGCGACCGCCACCGACTGACATGGCGCACCACGTCATGGTTGGAGAAGGCCCAGCACGGCCAGCCGTCCGTCGCGGCGGCCTCGAACCGCTCGACATGGGACCGGAAGTGATCGGCCGAGAAGGCGGCGCCGAGGAAGTCGAAGGTGTAGGCCATGTGCAGCTTGTCGCCGCCGCTCGTGTACTCGGCCATCAGCTCCAGCGAGCGCGGTCCCTGCCCGATCTCGCCGACCGTCGCCGATCCGGGATAAAGCTCCAGCAGCGCACGGAGACGCTGGAGGAAACCGGGAGTTTCCGGGCGGTTCTTGTCGTAGCGGTGATCCTGCCAGTGATACGCCTCGATCTTCTTGAAATCGGGAACGTCCGGATCGGGCGGGTTGGAGCGCAGTTCGGCGTCGTGGAAGTAGAAGTTGGTGGTGTCCAGCCGGAACCCGTCCACGCCCCGGTCGAGCCAGAACTTGACCGTATTGAGCAGGGCTTCGACGACTTCCTCGTTGTGGAAGTTCAGGTCGGGCTGCTCGGTCAGGAAGTTGTGCAGGTAGTATTGGCGGCGGCGCGAGTCCCACTGCCACGAACTGCCGCCGAACACCGACAGCCAGTTGTTCGGCGGGCCGCCGTCTGGCTTGGGATCGCCCCAGACGTACCAGTCGGCTTTAGGGTTGTCGCAGCTGGACCGGCTCTCGATGAACCAGGGGTGGCGGTCGGATGAATGGCTGAGCACCTGATCGATCATGACCTTCTGGCCCAGGCGGTGCGCCTCCGCCACCAGGGCGTCGAAATCGGCCAGGGTGCCGTAGGCCGGATCGATGTTGCAGTAGTCGGAGATGTCGTAGCCGAAGTCCTTCTGCGGCGACGCGAAGAACGGCGCCAGCCAGATGGCATCGACGCCGAGTTCCGCGACATAGCCCAGGCGGCTGGTGATGCCGCGCAGGTCGCCGATGCCGTCGCCGTTAGAGTCCTGGAAGGAGCGCGGATAGATCTCGTAGATCACGGCTCCGCGCCACCAGTCGGGGTCGTGGCCGGCTATCTGGCTCGATACCCGCACGGTCATCTGGACGTCCAGCCCTTGTATTCGGCGACATTATCCCGCGTGACCAGTTGCGAGGGGATCAGGACCGTGTCCTGCGCCGGCTTGCCGCCCCGCAGGATTTCCTGCCCGATTTCGACCGCCGTCCGGGCCATCAGGTACGGGTCCTGCGACGACGATGCGTGAATCAGGCTGTCCGGCTGCTTCAGCGCCGCCACGACATCCGGAGCGCCATCGACCGACGTGATGAAGAACTCCTTCCGGCCCAGTTGCCGGGCGGCGAGATCTGTTGTGATCGCCTCCGGATCGTTGATCGTGAATATGGCATCGATCTTGTCGAAGGTGTTCAGCAGGTTGGCGACGACGTCGAAGCCGGCCTCGCTCTGGACCTTGCCGTCCTGATCCTCCGACAGGATCGTGATCTCCGGATGCTGCGAGAACACGCTCTTGCATCCCTGGATACGGTCGGTCACGGCGGATACCGGCGGGCCGTCGATGATGATGACGTTGCCGCGACCCTGCAACCGGTCGACGATGTACTGGCACGACTGCCGGCCGGCCTGGACGTTGTCGGTGGTGACGGTGGCATCGGTTCCCTCCGCCGCGACGTCCACCGCCACGCTGACGATGCCGGCGTCACGCAGGCGCTTCAGCGAGGCTTCCATCGCGTTGGAATCGGCGGCGTTGATCAGCACCATATCGACGCCCGACACGATGAAGTCCTCGATCTGCATGTACTGCTTGTTCGGCTCGTAGTCGGCGGCGACGACGGTAACCTTGGCTTTGTCGCCGGCGATCTCCTTCACTTTCGCCTCGGCTCCCTTGGCAAGCTCGACGAAGAACGGGTTGCTGAGGTTTCCGACGGTAATGCCGACGAAGCTCAGTTCCTTCGCCGACACCGGCGACGCCTGGACCAGGGAAGAGATCATCAGGCCGAGCAGCGCAGTCTTCTTAAGCATGGCAGTGCCCTCGTTTCGTCAGAAGATGTAGCCGGTGTTGATGAACTTGGACTTGCGCTGGGTGGCGATGGTGTCGAGCAGCCGCTTGCTCTCGTCCGTCTGCTTGGCCGCGATCATGGAGCGGATCGAGAACGACCGCAGCGCGTCGGTCACCGACAGCGTGCCCTCGGCCGAATCCTTGCGCCCGGTGAAGGGGAAGACATCGGGACCGCGCTGGCACTGGCAGTTGATGTTGACCCGGCAGACCTGATTGACCAGCGGATCGACCAGCGCGCCGATCTTGTCCGGGTCTGAGCTGAAGATGCTGACTTGCTGCCCGTGGTCGGAGGTGATGATGTATTCCAGCGCGGTCTCGATATCGTCGAACGGCATGACCGGCACGATGGGGCCGAACTGTTCTTCCCGGTAAAGCTGCATGCCCTCCTTCACCGGGTACACGACCGCCGGATAGAACAGCGTTTTGGACGAGGCTCCGCCGCCTTCGTTGACGACCCTGGCGCCCTTGGACTTGGCATCCTCGACCGCTTCGGTCATGAACCTGACCTTGTCGCGTACCGGCAGCGGCGTGATGCTGACGCCCTTTTCCCAGGGCATGCCGACCTTCAGCTTGCCGACTTCCTCCGAGAAGCGGCGGAGGAACTGGTCGGCGATCGACCGATGCACGATCAGCATCTTGAGCGCGGTACAGCGCTGCCCGTTGAACGACAGCGAACCGAGCAGGCATTCTTTTACCGCCAGTTCGATATCGGCATCGGGCAGGACGATGGCGGCGTTCTTGGCATCCAGCCCCAGCACGGCGCGCAGACGGTTGAGCTTCGGGTGCAGTTTCTTCAGATGGTCGGCGACCCGGCTGGAGCCGATCAGGGTCAGGATATTGATCTTGCCGGAGTTCAGCAGGCGCGGCACGACGACCTCGCCCCTGCCGTAGACGGTGTTGATGACCCCTTTGGGAAACGCGCTGCGGAACGCTTCCAGCAGCGGGAAGAACAGCAGCGTGCCGTATTGCGGCGGCTTGAAGACCATGGTGTTGCCCATGATCAGCGCCGGGATCAGGGTCGCGAAGGTCTCGTTGAGGGG
>DASQKT010000134.1:0-5069 GCA_035630415.1 Skermanella sp. | reverse complement strand
TCGGGCGACGAATTCGTTCCTGGCGCTGGCGACCCAGACCAACAACGCCGGCCTCGATACCAAGCTTCTGCTCCAGGCGATGACCATAGCGCTCGCCAAACTCGTGGTGGAAGCGACCGAGCCGGAGGAAGCCGAACAGGTCGCCCGCCAGATCGGCGACAGCTTGCCGGCGCTGGTCGAGCATCTCCTGAAGACCGACCCGCCCCATTGAGGCGAAAGGACCTGAGGCAAATCAATTCTTTAGCGTGCAAACCGTGATACAGGAAGCGATGTAGGACTCTCTCGTTTCCGGTCGGGGAACACAAGCATGACAGGGCGTTTGCGGCTGGCCGCAGTTGTGGCGGTCCTTGCGGTCGCCGGTATTGCAGCGTGGTTTTTCATCAAGCAACCGTCCGCCGGTCCCGGCGCACTCGTCCTGACCGGCAACGTCGATATCCGGCAGGTCAATCTGGCCTTCAACGTCGAAGGCCGCATCGAGTCGATGCTGGTCCACGAGGGTGACAGGGTCGAAACCGGTCAGAAGCTCGCGACGGTCGAAAACAGCTATTACCGCGATGCCCTCGCAATCGCGCGTGCCAAGGTGGAGGCTCAGCGCGCCCAGGTCGCCAAGCTGGTGACGGGCAGCAGGCCGGAGGAAATCGCACTGGCCCGCGCCAATGTCGCGGAAGCCGAAGCGGCATTCTCTTATGCCCGGTCGGTCCGGCAGCGCCAGTACGAGCTGGCTCGCCGTGACGTCGTTTCCCAGCAGAACCTGGAAGACGCGGAAACCAACTTCGACCGCGCCCAGGCGCGGCGCGAAGTGGTCAGGCAGCAATTGGCGCTGGCCGTGGCGGGACCGAGGCAGGAAGACATCCTCGCCGCCCGAGCGCAGCTCACCGCCGACGAATCGACGCTGTCGCTGATCGAGCGGCGCGTCGCGGATACTGTCCTCGTGGCACCGTCGCCGGGCACCATCCTGACCCGCGTGCTGGAGCCGGGCGCGGTCGTGCTGCCCAACTCCACCGTCTACGCGCTGGCGGTGACCGATCCGGTCTGGATCAGGACCTATGTGCCGGAAACGGCGCTGGGCAAGGTCAAGCCCGGCATGCCGGTGACGGTCTCGACCGACACGCCCGGCGGCAGGGCCTACACGGCACAGGTCGGCTTCGTCTCGCCCACGGCGGAATTCACGCCAAGGGCGGTCGAGACGCCGGAGCTTCGCTCCAGTCTTGTCTACCGTGTCCGGCTGATCGTTCAGGACGCCGACGACGGTCTGCGCCAGGGCATGCCGGTGACGATCTCGCTGGACGAACCCGGCAAGGCGGGCTGACGGGATGGCCGGGCCGTTGGTGACGATCGATGACGTTTCATGTCGTTTCGGCAAACGCATCGCCCTCCAGGGCATATCCGCGCAAATCGCGCCGGGAAGCGTGACCGGACTGGTCGGCCCTGACGGTGCCGGCAAGACGACGCTGATCCGGCTGATCGCAGGATTGCTCCGTCCGCGGTCCGGGCGCATCACCGTCTGCGGCTTCGACAGCGTCGGGCAGGCGGAGGCGATCCACGGTGTCGTCGGCTACATGCCCCAGCGCTTCGGTCTGTACGAAGACCTGACGGTCGCCGAAAACCTCGCGCTGCATGCCGATCTGCGCGCCGTTACCGGGCCGGAGCGTGCCCAGGTGTTTGAACGCCTGCTGGGCTTCACCGGCCTCGCCCCCTTCACCAAGCGGCTGGCGGGCGCTCTGTCCGGCGGGATGAAGCAGAAGCTCGGGCTGGCCTGCACGCTGATCCGGCCGCCGCGCCTGCTGCTGCTGGACGAGCCGAGCGTCGGCGTCGATCCGCTGTCGCGGCGCGAGTTGTGGCGCATGGTTCACGAGCTTGTCGACCAGGGCATCGGCGTGCTCTGGAGCACCGCCTATCTGGACGAGGCCGAACGCTGCGGCTCGGTCCTGCTGCTGAATGACGGCAAACTGCTGAACTCCGGCGACCCCAGGGAGATGACCGACCGGATTTCCGGCCGCACCTTCGTCATCCGGGGACTGGACGCCGCCGGCAAGCGGCTGGTCCTGGACCGCGCGCGGCAACAGTCCGGCGTGATCGACGCCCTGATCCAGGGTCGCAACATCCGGCTGGTGATGGCCGAAGGCGCCGCCGCTCCGACGGCGGAAGAGCTTGAAGCCGGAGCGGAAGCCGCCGTCGAGCCGGTGCGGCCCCGGTTCGAAGATGCCTTCGTCAGCTTGCTGCGCGGCCAGGGACTGACCTCCAACACCGGAGCCTTGCCGCAGGGCCGGACCGCCGAAATGCCTCCTGGCGATCCGGATGCCGTGGTCGAGGCGCGCGACCTGACGCGCCGGTTCGGCAGCTTTACCGCCGTGGACCGGATCAGCTTCGCCGTCCGCCGGGCGGAGATCTTCGGGCTGCTCGGTCCCAACGGCGCCGGCAAATCGACCACCTTCAAGATGCTGTGCGGGTTGCTGCCGATCACGTCGGGCACGGCCCGCCTGACGGGGCTTTCGCTGGCCGAAGCACCCGCGCTGGCCCGTGCGCGGCTCGGCTACATGTCGCAGAAGTTCTCGCTCTATCCCGATCTCAGCGTGCAACAGAACCTTGAGTTCTTCGCCGGGGCCTACGGGCTGGGCGGGCGGACGCGCCGTGAAGCGGTCGGCCGGATGAAGGAAGGCTTCGGTTTGGAACCCTTCGCGGCGTCGAATGCGGGAGAACTACCCCTGGGCTTCAAGCAGCGGCTGGCGCTGGCCTGCGCCATCATGCACGGCCCGGCGATCCTCTTCCTGGACGAACCGACATCCGGCGTCGATCCGCTGACGCGGCGGGAGTTCTGGTCGCATATCAACGCGATGGCCGGGCAGGGGGTGACCGTTCTGGTGACCACCCATTTCATGGACGAGGCCGAATACTGCGACCGCGTCGGCATCGTCTATGGCGGCGTGATGATCGCTACCGCGTCCCCCGACGACCTCAAGGAGCAGGCGCGCACCTCGGACCTTCCCGACCCCAGCCTGGAAGACGCCTTCATCCGGTTGATCGAGCGGCACGACCGCGACAGAAAGGCGGCGGCATGATGACCGAAGGGGCGGCCCGCCGCCTGCGGCTGAAAGGGCTGGTCGTCAAGGAAACGCTTCAGATCCTCCGCGATCCGAGCAGCCTGCTGATCGCCTTCGTCCTGCCGGTACTCCTGCTCCTGCTATTCGGCTACGGCGTCTCGCTCGACGCCAACCATATCCGCATCGCGCTGGTGGTGGAGAACCCGACGCCGGAGGCCGAGCGGTTCATCGCTTCCTTCGCCAACTCGTCATACTTCGAAGTCGACGTGATGCGCCACCGGGCGACGGCGGAAGAGGATCTGGTGGCAGGCCGGATGGACGGCGTTGTGGTCCTGCGCGCGGACTTCGCGGCACGGCTGGGGCAGTGGGACATGGCGCCGATCCAGCTCCTGCTGGATGGGACGGAGGCCAACACCGCCCGCATCGTCCGGGGTTATGCCGAAGGCGTCTGGCTCGCCTGGGCGCGGCAGGAAGCGATGTCGCGCGGACTGCCGATCGCCATCCCCGTCGTTGCCGAACCGCGCATCTGGTTCAACCCGGAACTCCGCAGCCGCAACTTCCTGGTTCCTGGCCTGATCGCCATCAACATGACGCTGATCGGGACCCTGCTGACATCGCTGGTGGTGGCGCGGGAGTGGGAGCGCGGCACGATGGAAGCCCTGATCTCCACCCAGACCGGCCTGCCGGAACTGCTGGCCGGCAAGTTGATCCCCTACTTCGTCCTCGGCATGACGGCGATGGCGCTGTCGGTCGCGATGGCGGTGTTCCAGTTCGGCGTGCCGATCCGGGGATCTCTGGCGGTGCTGTTCGGCGCCTCGGCCATCTTCCTGGTCGGCGCCCTGGCGATGGGGCTGCTGATCTCGACCGTGACCCGCAACCAGTTCGTCGCGGGGCAGGTCGCCATCGTCTCCGGCTTCCTGCCCGCCTTCATGCTGTCCGGCTTCGTGTTCGAGATCGGCAGCATGCCGGGCTGGATACAAATGCTGACCCATGCCGTGGCGGCGCGCTACTTCGTCTCGACGCTCCAGACGGTGTTCCTGGCCGGCGACATCTGGTCCGTTATCCTGCCCGACCTTGGCGCCATGACGCTGATCGCGGCCATATTCCTGGCGGCGACGTCCGTCCGCACCCGCAAGCGACTGGACTGACCGATATGTGGACCCGCCTGATCGCCCTGATCGTCAAGGAATTGCTGTCGGTCTGGCGCGACAAGAAGAGCCGGTTCGTGCTGGTGGTGCCGCCCCTGGTCCAGCTTTTCGTCTTCTCCTATGCCGCGACCTACGACGTGACCAATGTCCGGATCGCCGTGTTCAACGAGGACGCCGGCGCTCCCTCCCACGACCTGATCGCGCGGTTCGAGGATGCTCCCGACTTCGCCCGCGTCCTCCATCTGCGGAGCGAGGCCGGGATCGCGCAAGCGATCGATGCCAAGGAAGCGGTGCTGGTGGTGCATCTCGGTCCCGGTTTCTCCCGCGACCTGCTGTCCGGCGCTCCGGCTCGCGCTCAGCTCATCCTCGACGGGCGCGGGTCCAACACGGCTCAGGTCGTGATGGGCTACGCCACCACGATCATCAACAATTTCAACCGCGACTGGGCCGCCGCGCATGGCGTGCCGGTGCTGCCGGCCCCGCTGATAGAGCGGGCATGGTTCAACCCGAACCTGATGAGCCTGTGGGTCGTCGTCCCCGGTCTGGTCGGCATCCTGACTCAGGTGGTTGCCTTGGTGGTGACAGCCCTGTCGGTGGCGCGGGAGCGGGAGTTGGGAACGTTCGACCAGCTTCTGGTGACGCCGCTGCGACCCTGGGAGATCCTGGTCGGCAAGATCGTTCCGGCCCTGCTGATCGGGCTTGCCGAGGGGACGGTGATCGTCGTAGCGGCGCTGTTCTGGTTCCGCGTGCCGCTGGTCGGCTCCCTGCTGCTGCTCTACGCCAGCTTGTTCGTCTTCCTGCTGTCCATCATCGGCGTCGGGCTGTTCATCTCGGCGCTGTCCGGCACCCAGCAACAGGCGATCCTGGGAGCGTTCCTGTT
>DASQKT010000133.1:0-5957 GCA_035630415.1 Skermanella sp. | reverse complement strand
CGACATCCTGGCCGACGCGGTCAAGGTGACCCTCGGCCCCAAGGGCCGGAACGTCGTGCTGGAGAAGTCCTTCGGCGCTCCCCGCATCACCAAGGACGGCGTCACCGTCGCCAAGGACATCGAGCTTTCCGACAAGTTCGAAAACATGGGCGCGCAGATGGTGCGCGAAGTCGCCAGCAAGACCAACGATCTTGCCGGTGACGGCACCACCACCGCGACCGTCCTGGCCCAGGCGATCGTCCGCGAAGGCGTCAAGTCGGTTGCCGCCGGCATGAACCCGATGGACCTGAAGCGCGGCATCGATCTGGCGGTCGAAACCGTCGTCAACGACATCAAGTCCCGCTCCAAGAAGATCGGCACCAACGCGGAAGTCGCCCAGGTCGGCACCATCTCCGCCAATGGCGAGCGCGACATCGGCGAGATGATCGCCCGCGCCATGGAGAAGGTCGGCAACGAGGGCGTCATCACCGTCGAGGAAGCGAAGTCGCTGGAGACCGAGCTTGAAGTCGTCGAAGGCATGCAGTTCGATCGCGGCTACCTCAGCCCGTACTTCGTGACCAACGCCGACAAGATGCAGGTCGAACTGGAGAACCCCTATATCCTCCTGCACGAGAAGAAGCTGTCAGGCCTTCAGGCTCTCCTGCCGGTCCTCGAATCCGTCGTCCAGAGCGGCCGTCCGCTGGTCATCGTGGCCGAGGACGTCGAGGGCGAGGCGCTGGCGACCCTGGTCGTCAACAAGCTGCGCGGCGGCCTGAAGATCGCCGCCGTCAAGGCTCCGGGCTTCGGCGACCGCCGCAAGGCAATGCTTGAGGACATGGCTATCCTGACCGGCGGCCAGGTCATCAGCGAAGACCTGGGCATCAAGCTGGAGAACGTGACCGTCGATATGCTGGGCACCGCCAAGCGCGTCGTCATCACCAAGGAAAACACCACGATCGTCGACGGTGCAGGGTCGAAGGACGACATCACCGCCCGCTGCACCCAGATCCGTCAGCAGATCGAGGAAACCACCAGCGACTACGACCGCGAGAAGCTCCAGGAGCGGCTGGCCAAGCTGGCCGGCGGCGTCGCCGTGATCCGCGTCGGCGGTGCGACCGAGGTCGAGGTGAAGGAGCGCAAAGACCGCGTCGATGACGCGATGCATGCGACCCGCGCCGCCGTGGAAGAGGGCATCGTCGCCGGCGGCGGTGTCGCCCTGCTGTACGCCACCAAGGCGCTCGACCAGATCAAGACCACCAACGACGACCAGCGCGTCGGCGTCGAGATCATCCGGCGCGCCCTTCAGGCTCCCGCCCGTCAGATCGCGACCAACGCCGGCGTCGACGGCTCCATCGTGGTCGGCAAGCTGATCGAGCAGACCGACAGCAGCTTCGGCTACAACGCCCAGACCGACCAGTACGGCGACATGTTCCAGTTCGGCGTGATCGACCCGACCAAGGTCGTGCGCGCCGCCTTGCAGGATGCGGCGTCCGTTGCCGGCCTTCTGATCACCACCGAGGCGATGGTGGCCGAGAAGCCGGAGAAGAAGGCGCCCGCAATGCCGGCCGGCGGCGGCATGGGTGATATGGATTTCTGATCCGGACCACCAATATAACTGACTGTTGCAATCGCCTTGGAGGCGGCCCGTCCGGGCCGCCTCCTTCTTTTTTGGATAATCGTTCGGGGTGTTCGAGCTATGGCCGTTGTAAGGCCAAGGAGTTCCCGACGCGCCGTTTACAAGGGGAATATTTGAAATAAATCTGCCTCTTCCAGTCCCGGCAGGGAATCAACCGCCGTTCGGCCCGCGGAGGCAGCGTTGCGTTTTCATACCCTCGACAGTTGGCGTGGTATCTGTGCGCTCTTAGTGGCTGTAATGCATCTTCCGGTTCTCAGCCATTTCTATGCCGAGCCCTTTCTCCGGAACAGCTACCTGTTCGTCGATTTCTTCTTCGTGCTGAGCGGCTTCGTCATCACGTTTTCCTATGGCGACAAGATCGTGGACTGGCGTTCGGGCGCAAAGTTCATGGTCCGGCGTATCGGCAGGATCTGGCCGCTGCACATGGTCATGCTGTTCCTGTTCTTCGACCTTGAGGTCGTCAAGTACTTCATGAGTGGCTGGTACGGCGGGGCCAATCAGTTGCCGTTCACGGGGGAGACGTCGCCCGAAGCGTTGCTGACCAATACGCTGCTGATCCATGCCGCCGGTATCCACGACGTCAATACTTGGAACAAGGCGAGCTGGTCGATCAGCGCCGAGTTCATCGTCTATGCCGGCTTCGCGCTGACGCTGATCGCATCCCGGTCGCGCGCGTCGCTGATGCTGGCGCTTCTGGCGGCGATCAGCGCCATCGTGTTGCTGGACTTCTCGCCCCACTACATGGATACGCAGCAGGAGTTCGGCGTGCTGCGCTGTCTGTTCGGGTTCGCGGTCGGGCATCTGGTCTACCGGCTGTACCGTCATACCGCCGCTGCCGCCGACGGCGGCCCGCGCTTCGGTACGATGGTGGAGGCGGCGGCTCTCGTGCTCGTCGCGATCTTCGTCTCGCGCGCGGGGCGGGGACCCGCCACGATGTTTGCGCCCCTGTTGTTCGGCGTGGTCGTCTATATCTTCGCCTGCGCCGAAGGGTTGTTCACGCGGCTGCTCTCCACCAGCTTCTTCCGGAGGCTGGGGGAACTGTCGTTCTCCATCTACATGATCCATCTGTTCGGGGTGGAGATACTGATGAAGGCCGCCAACGTGCTGGAGAAGGTGACGGGCTGGACGATCAAGGCCCCCCATGTCCCCGGCGGCGACCAGACGGAAATTCTGGTATTCGGCGGGCTGTGGGCGATGGACGCACTCACGCTGGTCTATCTGGCAATCGTGATCGTGATCTCCGGCTTCACCTACCGGATGATCGAGAAGCCGGGCCAGCGGGTGTTCAACAACGGTCTCCTGGCGCTCCAGCGACAGGCGGAAAAGAGTGTCCGTCCGCTGGCTCATTGAGGCGGCTGGACCGGCGGTATATGGTCGGTCGCGTGAGGCTGATCGGTTACCGCGAGGAGATGCCGGGCTTCCAGGCCCGTGCATGGAGTAGAATGACAGAGCAACCCTGGTGGCGCCCGGAGCGGTTCGCCCGGCGGCGGCCTTTTCTGGAAGGCAGGGCGCGGGTGGCGTCCAGGGTGCGGGCATGGTTCGAGGGGCAGGGCTTCATCGAAGTCGAAACCCCGGCGTTGCAAGTCTCGCCGGGGCTGGAGCCGCACCTGATCGCCTTCTCGACCGAGCTGGTCGGGCCGAACCCGGACGACCGGCGGACGCTCTACCTGCACACCAGTCCCGAATTCGCGATGAAGAAGCTGCTGGTGGCGGGCGTGCCCCGGCTGTTCCAGTTCGCCAAGGTCTTCCGCAACGGCGAGCGGTCGGGCACGCACAGCCCGGAATTCACCATGCTGGAATGGTACAGGGCAGGGGCCGGCTACCGCGACCTGATGACGGACTGCGAGGCGCTGATCCGAACGGCAGTGCGGGCCGGCGGGCGCGAAGGCTTCGAATGGCGGAACCGCACCTGCGACCCGTTCGCCCCGTGGGAGGTCCTGACCGTTGCCGAGGCCTTCGACCGCTTCGCCGGGATCGACCTGCTGGCGACGGCGCCCGACCCGCAGTCGCCCGATGCCGGGTTGCTGGCGCGCGAGGCGGAGCGGATCGGCATATCTCCCCATGCCGGGGATAGCTGGGAAGACCTGTTCTTCCGCATCTCCCTGGACCTGATCGAGCCGGAATTGGGGATGGGCCGGCCGACGTTCCTGACGGACTATCCCGTTTCCATGGCGGCGCTGTCCCGGCCCCGCAGCGACGATCCGCGCGTGGCCGAACGGTTCGAGCTTTACGCCTGCGGGCTGGAACTGGCTAATGCGTTCGGCGAGTTGACCGATGCCAGTATCCAGCGTGCCCGGTTCCAGGCCGATATGGACCTGAAGGAGCGCCTGTATGGCAACCGCTATCCGATCGACGCCGACTTTCTGGCCGCCTTGGAGTTCGGCATGCCGGAAAGTGCTGGAATAGCCCTGGGTTTCGACCGTTTGTCCATGCTGTGTACGGGAGCGCGGGAGATCGAGGATATCCTGTGGGCTCCCGTCGCCGGATTCGAGGAGTGACGGCGTGGTTCGACGGATCGGAATGACGGTACTGCTGGCGGCGGCCGGAGCGATGCTGGCCTCCTGCGCCAGTTTAGAGCCGAACCCACTGCTCGGCCGCTGGGCGATGGCGTCTCCCCTGGCGCCGGGGCTGGTCCTGGGGACCTACGAGTTCCGCCGCTCCACCATGACGGCGTTTGGCGTCACTCAGGATGTCGAGTACTCGGTCGAGGGCAACAACGTCCTGGTCATTCCGGAGGGTATCGGCATAGGGATCGAGGTCACCATAGACGAAGACGGCAGGGCACGGCTCAACGATCCGGTGACCGGCGGGCTGGTGGAGCTGCGGCGGCTGCGGAGCTAGGCGACGGCCTTCGCCAACTGCTGCTCTCGGTAGAAGACGAACAGCCCGCTGCCGATGATCAATGCTGCGCCTGATGCCACCGGCAATTCCGGAATGTCGCCCCAGAATGCCCAGCCCAGGGCCATGGCCCAGACCAGCGAGGTGTACTGGTACGGTGCTACGACCGCCGCCGGGCTGAGCTTCAGCGAATGGTTGACCAGTACGTGGGCGATCAGGGCCACGACGCCCAGCACGCCGATCAGGGAAAGCTCCAGCAGGGTCGGGGTGACCCAGACGAAGGGCAGGGCCACGGTTCCCGCCAGACCGACGCCTAGCGTCTGCGTGGTGATCAGCGTAAGGCCGCTGGCGCCCCTGAGCGACCGCGTCGAGATCAGCGTCAGCGCGAAGGTCAGGCTGCCGGCCAGGGCAATCGGCGTTCCCGACGACAGGAAATCGCCGCCGGGACGGAGCACCAGGACGACGCCGACGAAGCCGACGCCGACCGCGATCCAGCGCCTGAGCCCTACCTTCTCTCCCAGCAGCGGTACCGACAACGCCGTGACCAGCAGCGGGGCCGCCATGTAGATCGTCATGACGTCGGCCAGCGGCATTTCGCGGACCGCCAGATAGAAGAAGGCTACTTCGGCGACGATCAGAACGTTGCGGATCAGATGGCGGCCGGGATCTGGCACGCCGAAGACGCTGGAGAAGCCCGCCCGCATGACCAGCGGCGCCAGGATCAGCAGCGCCGAGGCGCTGCGCACGGCCAGGATCAGCGGCACCGGGCAGGTTTCCACCAGCCATTTGCCCATGGCGTCGTTCAGCGTGAACAGCGCCATGCCGGTGACCATGCACAGGATGCCCAGGCGGTTTTCGGCTGCGGACGAAGCGGACGATTCGGCCAGGGATGCGGGTGAGGACAAGGAATTTGCTCCGGAAACGGTCGATGCCGCGTCAGGCGGCGGCATCTCGCGTCAATCTGCGGTGGAGGAAGGCCATGACGGCGGCTTCCTCCGGCTTCAGCGCATCCAATTCGGTGCGCAGATCTTCTTCTATCTGGTCCTTCAACTGGTTGACCAGATCACCTTCGAGATAGCAGTCGAGTACCTGGGGATGGATGTAGCACTTACGGCAGATCGCCGGAGTGTTGCCAAGCCGGGACGAGACACGCTCGATGGCATCCCGCAGGTTGCGCTTGGCGGCAGCCTTGGTATCGAAACTCTCGAACTCAGTCAGGGCAATGGCGGCCAGCACGGTACCGGCCCATGTCCGGAAATCCTTGGCGGAGAAGTCCTGTCCGCTGATCTCCCGCAGGTAATCGTTGACGTCCTGTGACGTGACGCCGTGGCGCTGGCCTTCATCGTCCAGGTACTGGAACAGGTGCTGCCCCGGCACGTCCTGGCACGACTTGACGATACGGGCGATGCGGCGGTCCTTGACCTGAAGGTTCCAAGTCTTTCCGCTCTTGCCCTTGAACTGGAAGCGCATCTTGCCGCCATCGACCTCGACGTGCCTGTCCTGG
>DASQKT010000132.1:0-2384 GCA_035630415.1 Skermanella sp. | reverse complement strand
TCGCCGCGTACGATAGCGGTGACGATCTGGTCGTGTTCGGCGAAGGATTTGGCCATACGCCCCAGATTGCGGAACTGGGCGCGCGAGAACGGCGACAGACGCTTCCGCAACGCCACCGTCGTTTCCGCCAGGAAGCTGTTGTGGCTGCCCTGATAGATCAGGTCGTGGAAGCGGATGTTGGCCAGATGGTACTCGTCCGGATCGCCGCGCCGGACGAGGTCGCCGACATCGTGATGGACCGCTTCCAGCGCGCGGCGCTCGGCCCCCGTCATCTTTTCCGCCGCCATCCTGCCGCACGCGGCTTCCAACTCGGCCAGCGCCTCGAACAGTTCCGACAAGCCCGTCGTGGTCATGGGGGTCACCAAAGCGCCCTTATGGGCGCGCAGGACGACCAGCCCGGTCGAGGAAAGCTGCTTCAAGGCCTCGCGGACGGGGGTGCGGGACACGCCGAAGCGGTCGGCCAGTTCCTGTTCATCCAGCCGGACTCCGGGAAAGACCCGGCCGCTCATGATGTCGTCGGCGATCGCTTCACGGATCTCGTCCGCCCGCGTGCGCCGTAATTCGATCCGCTGTTCACTCACCCTGACGCATACTCCAGGTCCTTAAAGGGCCGCCCACAATTTGGGCATCGATACAACGCTTTGCCAGCGCCCTTGGGCCTTCGCACCCGCTTACGCCAGTACCCATGCCCCACCCATGCTAATGGCATGCCGGTTGCTGAAGATATAACGGCCACACAAGGGAGGGACCATGTCAGATAGCACTTTCGACGCCGCGAAACATGTGGAGCACATGGCTGCGGTGCTTGGTCTCGCCATCGATCCGGCCTACATGCCCGGAATCGTCGCCAACATGGCCCGCACTGCCGAGATCGCGGAACTGGTGACCGGATTTCCGCTGCCCGACGATGCGGAACTGGCTCCCACCTTCCGGCCTGGGGAGAGACGCGCATGATCGGCCGGTCCAGCACGGCGATCGAGATAGCGGCGGCGGTGCGGAGCGGCGCCGTCAGCGCCGTGGACGTGACGCAGGCGGCGCTGTCCCGGATCGGGGCGGACGATCCCAAACTCGGCGCCTTCACGGCGGTCACTGCCGACCGTGCCCTGACGGAAGCGGCAAAGGTCGATGCCGTAGTCGCGGGCGGCGGCGAGCCTGGACCGCTGGCCGGCGTGCCCTTCGCGGTCAAGAACCTGTTCGACATAGAGGGACTGCCGACGCTCGCCGGGTCCAAAATCAACGCCGATCACCCGCCAGCCAGCCATGACGCCGTGCTGATCCAGCGACTGATCCAGGCGGGAGCCGTACTGGTCGGCGCTCTCAACATGGGCGAATATGCCTACGACTTCACGGGTGAGAACTGCCACTACGGCCCTTCCCGAAACCCTCACGACATCTCCCGCATGTCAGGCGGCTCTTCGGGAGGATCAGGCACGGCGGCGGCGGCCGGGCTGGTGCCGCTGACCTTGGGTTCGGACACCAACGGATCGATCCGGGTGCCGTCGTCCTTCTGCGGGCTGTTCGGCCTCAAGCCGACCTTCGGCCGCCTGAGCCGGGAAGGGACGTTCCCGTTCTGCTACAGCCTGGACCATCTGGGGCCGCTGGCCCGCTCGGTCGCAGATCTGGCGGCCGCCTACGACGCGATGCTCGACCCCGGTCGCGATGCCGCTCCAACAACGCCCACGCTCGGCCACGGAAGTGAAGGCCTCCGGATCGCAGTCGCCGGCGACTATTTCGCCAAGGGCGCCCTGCCCGAAGCCTTCGAGGCGGTGGCGACGGTGGCAACCGCCCTGGGCGCCAAGGAGAGCGTAAACATCCCCGAAGCCGCCCGTGCCCGCGCCGCCGCCTATGTCATCACGACGGCGGAAGGCGGCAACCTGCATCTGGAGCGGCTGCGGACGCGCGCGGCGGACTTCGACCCCGCCACCCGCGACCGCCTGCTGGCCGGCGCCATGGTGCCGTCGTCCTGGTACCTTCAGGCGCAGCGATTCCGGCGCTGGTACCATGACCGGGTGATGGAGTTGTTCAATACCGTCGATATCATCCTCGCCCCCGCTACTCCCTGCACCGCACCGCCGATTGGCCAGCAGACCATGGTGCTGGACGGAGTCGAGTTGCTCGTCCGGCCCAATATCGGCATCTTCACGCAGCCCTTGTCGCTGATTGGGTTGCCGATCGTGGCGGTGCCGGTCCAGCGTCCCGGCGGCCTGCCGATCGGCGTCCAGGTGATCGCGGCGCCCGGCCGGGAAGATCTAGCCCTGCGCGTGGCCGCCGAACTGGAGTCGTCCGGTATCTGCGCCGCACCCGTCCCGAATGGAGGAAACCCCTGACATGGAAATCAACGATCCCGAAACCCTGGCGGAGGTCACCGCCGCCTTCCGGCGCTA
>DASQKT010000131.1:0-14137 GCA_035630415.1 Skermanella sp. | reverse complement strand
GCAGGGCCCCGGCGGTCGGCGGATATGGTAAATTTCTGGCAGTGCGCCTTCATTTAAAGTGCGCCGAAAGTAACACCCGCTATGGCTATCCGCAAGCTTACGGACCTTCTGACATCAGTCCCTCGCGGCAAACGGCTGCTCGGGCTGGACCTTGGCACCAAGACCATCGGAATGGCGATTTCCGATCCGGGCTTCTCAGTCGCCTCCCCAATCGGCACGATCAAACGGACCAAGTTCACCGCCGATGCGCGGGAATTGGCGAAGGTGCTGAAGGACCGTGAAGTAGGCGCCGTGGTGATCGGGCTGCCGGTCAATATGGACGGCAGCGAGGGACCTTCCGCCGAGCGGGCGCGGCAGTTCGGCGCCAGCATGCTGGAGCATAGGGAATTGCTGGGTGGTGAGCAGGAAATCGCCTTCTGGGACGAGCGGCTGTCCACCAGCGCCGTGCAGCGGATGATGATCGACGCCGACATGACGCGGAAGCGCCGGGCGGAGGTCGTGGACAAGATGGCGGCGGCCTATATCCTCCAGGGCGCGCTAGACGCGCTCGGGCGGCACAAGCGCGACCAGGAAGCGCCGGTGCATCCCGCCGATCTGGACGACGCCGACCTGGACGACGATAGCGAAGATCGCGACCGGGATTGATCCAGGTTCTTCATTTATAACGGTGCCGTCGCGGTTCCCAGGCTGTTGATGAAAGATGATTCTTTCTCGAAGAGCGGCTTGGGAGATCCTGATGCGACCGCGTGCCGTACCGATGCTTCTTGCTACCATGCTGGCGCTGGCAGGCTGCGCCGCACCCGCCGACCGATCCGGCATGACGGTCCCGTCGTTGCTGGCGCTTGCCGATTCGATCGATCCCGGTTTGGTCGACGGCGTCGCGGTCGGTTCGGTCGATGGCGGACAGACGACCAGCGCGCTCGGCACGTCAGAGGTCGATAACGACGATTTTCAGAGCGCCTTGATGGACAGCCTGCGGAACCACGGCTTCCTGGCCGAGGGAAGCGCACCGCGCTACATCCTCTATGCCCATCTGCTGGATGTTCACCAACCGCTGGTTGGCCTGAGCATGACGGTAACCGCCAAGGTCCGTTACGAACTGACCGATGCGGTCAACGGCCAGCCCGCGCAGGAGCGGACGATCGAAACCGAGTTTACCGCACCCTATAGCGCCGCTTTCGCGGCCGATGAGAGAACGCGGCTTGCCAACGAGGGCGCAATCCGCGAGAACATCGGTGAGTTTCTCACCTGGCTTAGCCGCAAGCCGCCGCCCCAAGTGGGACCGCCGCTGGCATTGCGGTAAAGGCATTCCGATAAAAAGCAGTAATGAAGCAATCGCTCGCCGCCTTCGCCGCACTGGTACCAATCTTCGCCCTGATCCTGCTGGGCTACAGTCTTCGCAGGTATCGGATCGTCCCGGACGAGTTCTGGGCTCCGATGGAGAAGCTGACCTATTTCATCTTCTTTCCGCTCCTGCTGCTGGACAACCTGTCAAAAGCCAACCTTGGCGACCTGAGCGTCCTTCCCATGGCGCTGGCGTTGATGTCCGCTATCCTTGCGGTGACGCTGGGCCTTTATCTGCTGCGACGGCGGCTCAACCTGACGGGGCCGGCTTTCAGCTCGGTCTTCCAGGGATCGGTGAGGCCGAACACCTTCGTCGGTCTTGCGGCTGCCTCCGCGCTGTTCGGGGTGCCGGGTGTCACGCTGTTCGCGATCGGGCTGGCGAGCGTCGTCCCGCTGGTCAACGTGCTGTGCGTCGTGGTGCTGTCGCGCTACGGGACCGGGCAGAGTAACGGGCCGTCGGTGAAGGCGGCCGTCTTCGGCATCCTCCGCAATCCGATCATCCTGGGCGTCGCCGCCGGCGCGCTGCTCAACCTGAGCGGCATCGGAAAGCCACCGGTGTTCGGCCCGATCTGCGAAATCCTGGGAGCGGCCGCAACACCCCTGGGGCTTTTGGCGGTCGGCGCCGGCCTCGATATCCCGGCGGTGCGGTCGGCGGGCCGTGCGCTACTGCAATCCTCGGCGATCAAGCTCCTGATCGTACCGGGACTGACGGCGCTGTTCTGCGCGGTATACGGCGTCCATGGGCTGACGCTGACGATCGCCGTGCTGTTCAACGCCCTGCCCGCTGCGGCTTCTTCCTATGTTCTGGCACGGCAGATGGGCGGCGACTCAAGCCTGATGGCGGGATTGATCACGGCTCAGACCGTTCTGGCCCTGCCGTCGATCCCCTTCGCCCTGATGATGTTTGGTTGAGATGATGTTTGGATGAAACCTCGGCACCATTCCGAATGTTTGAGTAGGTGAGCAATCTTTTGATCGGAATGGGTCGCGGGTGGGACAGACGTTGGATTACAGCACGCAACTGGGGCGGCAATTGCCGCCGCTCACTGCGATCAAAGCCTTCGAAGCAGCCGGCAGGCACGGCAGCTTCACCGGTGCCGCGCAGGAATTGCAGGTGACGCCGGCAGCCATCAGCCATCACGTGAAGATGCTGGAAGGCTGGCTGGGCGTCGTCCTGTTCCGCCGCTTCGCCCGTGGTCTGGAACTGACCGAAGACGGGCGGCGCTACCTTCCGCGCCTGACCAATGCACTGGATGAGATCGCCTCGGTCACCGACGACCTGATGTGCGAAAGGGCCGGGTCCGACCGGCCCGGCTCCGCCCTATAAAATTCAGGGTTCAGGGGCGCCAGAAAGGCTTCTCGATCTCATGCTCCAGGTCCGCGCGCGACAGGCCGATATCGCGGAGCAGGTGGTCGTCCATCTCACCCAGGCGGTGACGCTGGCGGGCACGGTCCTGCCAGTCCAGCAGGGTGTCCGATGCCTTCACGAGCAGCGCGCCAAGACCGGTGAGGCTGACGTCGAGTGCAGGGGCGCGGGTGGTCACGGGCCGATGGCCGGACAGTGCGCGGGACTTCTGAATGCCAACAGTCATCTGAAGCTCTCCTTATGCGAAAGCAGGGCCGAAGCGGTTCCGACCCCAGCCGGTAGCGTCTTGAAGTATCTTCGTGTTAAGCCAATACTTGCGCGACCCGGTTCTTGCGCACAAACGACGCTTTCTCATAGAATCGATTAGAAAACCTAATCTGATGAAGGGTCGAGCCGATGGGCCGCCGACTGCCGCCGCTGAACGCTATCCGCGCCTTCGAGGCCGCCGCGCGGCACCTCAGCTTCACCCGTGCCGCCGAGGAGCTGAACGTGACTCAGGCGGCAATCAGCCACCAGATCAAAGGGCTGGAAGACGTCCTGGGCATTCCGCTGTTCCGCCGGCTCAACCGCGCCCTGATGCTGACGGAGGCCGGCCAGACGTATCTGCCGCCGCTGCGGGAAGCGCTGGACCAGATCGCGGATGCGACCGCGCGGCTGAAGACCGCCGACAGCGGCGGCGCTCTGACGATCAGCACGCTGGCCTCCTTCGCCGCCAAGTGGCTGGTGCCGCGCCTGCCGCGCTTTCAGGAGCGCCATCCGGAAATCGACGTGCTGATCTCCACGACGGCGCAGATGGTAGATTTCGCACAGCAGGACGTCGATGCGGCGATCCGCTTCGGGCGGGGCGGATGGGAAGGCGTGCGGGCCGACCGGCTGCTGACCGAGGACATCTTCCCCGTCTGCGCACCCAGCCTGCTGGAAGGATCGAAGCCCCTGCTGAAGCCGGACGATCTGAGCGGGTTCACCCTGCTCCACGACGATTTCTTGTACGGCTGGAACATGTGGCTCCAGGCGGTCGGTGCCCAGGGAGTGGACGCGGCACGGGGTACGCGGTTCACCGATTCGGCGCTGGTGCTTCAGGCGGCGATGGCGGGGCAAGGGGTGGCGCTGGCGCGGCGGGTGCTGGCGGCGGATGATCTGGACGCCGGCAGGCTGGTTTCGCCGTTCGACATCAGCCTGCCGAGCGAGCTTGCCTACTACTTCGTGGCGCCGCCCCGCTACTTCGAGCGGCCCAAGGTCGCGGCTTTCTACCACTGGGTCTGCGCGGAGGCGCGCGACTACCGGGAAGCCGCCGAGCGGGCGCGGCTTGTCAACGTGCCGGAGCAATCCCTATAACCGGCGGGTCCTGAACCATTCCTGAATCATAGTTCCTCCCTCAGCCGGAAGCACCGCCGCCATGACAACGCCCGCCGACCGCCCCGCCGCCACCGGACCGCTTGCCGGCCTGAAGGTGTTCGACATGACGCGGGTGCTGGCCGGCCCCAGCGCCACCCAGATCCTGGGCGATCTCGGCGCCGATGTCGTCAAGGTCGAGCGGCCCGGTCAGGGCGACGACACGCGGAAATGGGGTCCGCCCTATATCCGGAATGCCGAGGGAGAGAACACGACGGAGAGCGCCTATTACCTCTCCGCCAACCGCAACAAGCGGTCGATCACGCTGGACTTCACCAAGCCGGAGGGTCAGGCGCTGGCCCGGCGGATGGTGGCGCAAAGCGATATCGTGCTGGAGAACTACAAGGTCGGGACGCTCAAGCGCTACAATCTGGCCTATGAGCAGTTGAAGGACGAGTTTCCGGGGCTGGTCTATTGCTCGGTCACCGGGTTCGGGCAGACCGGCCCTTATGCGCCGCGCGCTGGCTACGACTTCCTGGTGCAGGCGATGGGCGGGATCATGAGCATCACGGGCGAGCCGGACGGCGACCCGCAGAAGCTGGGCGTCGGCATCGCCGACCTGATGACCGGCATGTACGGGCTGGTTGCGATCCTGGCCGCACTTCGGCATCGCGATCAGACCGGCAAGGGTCAGCATATCGACATGGCCTTGCTGGATACCCAGGTGGCATGGCTGTCCTATGCCGGTCAGTACTTCCTGACCAGCGGCCAGCAGGTGCCGCGCATGGGCAATGCGCATCCGACCATCGTCCCGTACGAGGCTTTCCCAGCGACGGATGGCTATGTGATCCTGGGCGTCGGCAACGACGGGCAGTATGCCCGCTTCTGCGAGTTCGCCGGTCGGCCGGAACTGGCGACCGATCCCCGGTTCACGACCAACGAGGCGCGGGTGAACAACCGGCTAGAGCTGATCCCGATGCTTCGGGAAATCATCTCGCAGCAGCCTCGCGACCACTGGCTGACGGGCCTTGCGACGCTGGGCGTGCCATGCAGTCCGATCAACCGCGTCGATCAGGTCTTCGAAGATCCCCAGGTCAAGGCGCGCGGCATGGAGATCGAGATGCCGCATCCGCTGACCCCTAATCCGATCCACCTGATCGGTAGTCCGATGAAGTTCTCCGAAACGCCGGTCGATTACCGATTTGCTCCGCCGACACTGGGCCAGCACACCGACGAGGTGCTGAAGGAGTGGCTTGGCCTCGACCCCGAGACCATCTCCAAGTTGCGGAGTGACGGTATCGTTTAAACTGGGCGCGGCCCCATATAGGCGCTTCATCAGCAACTGCCGAAAAAGGGAGGCCCCGATGTCCCCATACCAGGCAAGAGCCGCCACAGGCGCCGCACTCATCCTGGGTTCCCTGGCCTTCGCCGCCGTTCCGGCGCTGGCGCACCATGGCTGGGGCAGCTACGACAGCACGACCTTGACGACGCTGGAAGGGACCGTCCGATCCGTCTCCTTCAGCAACCCGCACGCCTCGGCACAGCTCGAGGCGCAGGGAAAGGTCTGGACCATCGTGCTGGCGCCGCCGTCGCGGATGTCGAGCCGGGGTCTGCCGGACGGCACGCTGAAGTCGGGCCAGACGGTCAGCCTGGACGGCTACATCCATAAGAGCGATCTGGTGGAACTACGGGCCGAGCGGATCAGGGTGGACGGCAAGTCGGTCGAGCTGCGCTGATGGAGCATTCAGCCGGCGCCGGACCCGCCTGGGCACTGGCGCTGGAGCATTCGGCGCTCGGCGAGACTCTGCGGCAGGCTATGTGGCTGTATCCCATCGCCAACGTGCTTCACGTGCTGGCGGTCGTCGCGATGATCGGCAGCATCCTGGCTTTCGACCTGCGATTGATGGGAGCCGCCAAGGCGCTCCCAGTGGCCGGGCTGGCGCGGCTGCTTCTGCCGATTTCCGCCATCGGTTTCGTCGTGGCGGTGATCACGGGATCGCTGCTGTTCATCGCCGACGCAACGGCGGTCTGGAACAACCCGGTCTTCGTCTACAAGCTGGCGCTGATAGCGCTTGGACTTGTGAACATCGCCGTCTTCCACTTCGGCGTCTGGCGCTCGGCGGAGGGTTGGGCGGTAGGCACCTCTGCCCCCCTGTCGGCCAAGGCGGGAGCTGCGGTCTCGATCGCATCCTGGGTTGCCACGGCAACGCTGGGCCGACTGATCGCTTATTTTTAAAGCAGCTAGCGATAGAAAAGAACTCGCCCTTCGGGAACAAGTTGGTTCAATCTATCGAAGTCCGCGATGTTCCGCGTAAGGACCACTTGACCGAACTCCAGTGCTTGTAGATACACAAGTGCGTCGTTTAGCAGTCTCCGCTCCTGGCCTTTCTGATAACAGCCCAATCGAAATACCAGACCGGCAAGAATTCCTGCCATACCCCATGCCGAAGAACCAGGCTCAGCAAGCCGATGAGGCCGGATGCCCTCGATCACTTCCGAGATCCTGGACAACGTGTTCGGCGTCTCGGGATGAGCATTGTCGAGACGGCCATAGGCACTGGTCAACTCCGCCAGGCAGACGGCGGAATGATTGCAGATCCGTAACGACATGATTTCGTCTACTTCTGGCGGGGAGCGATCCTGAAGAGCATCGACGTAGACGACAGTGTCCAAAAGCAACTCGGGACCCGGCCGGAGATTTTGCCGCACGAATGGCAACTCGTCGTCAGGGCGACTTTCCAAAGTGGCGGCAAGACGCTCAGGTTTCAGCTTTCTCAGCGTCCGCCGCAGATCAAAACTCAAGATCGACGTCCTTGCTGACGGTTCCCCGGAGCTTTGCCAGATGTGCGCCGAAATCGTCCTCGATTGCCACTTTGGCTAAGGCATATTCCAGCAGCGCCGTTTCGGATTCGATCCCTGTTCGCCGCTTGGCCGCATTTAGAAGACCCCGGTGAATGCGGCCGGACACCTTCGCATCCTTATCGGAGGGCGGGATCAAGCCTTCCGCCTTCGCCACCTCAAGCACCCTGTCGACAAGCCTATGGGTTTCCATTTCGAGCCTCCTTGCCACGTCTGACATAATGCCGCTCACGTCCGACACAATGTCGGTTATGTCGGACGCCAAGTCAATGCCATCAACATCCAGGCGATTGCAGAGGGCGCGACTGATGCTTATAGTCCGGCCCTCTCGATCCACCGGAAATCCACCGCATGCCCGATCCGATAAGCTGGGAGCTTTCCTGGCCATACCTGCTCAGCGCCGCGCTTGGCGGATATCTGCTGGGGTCGATCCCATTCGGCCTCGTCCTGTCCAGGCTCGCCGGCTATGGCGACATCCGCAAGATCGGGTCCGGCAATATCGGCGCGACCAACGTATTGCGCACCGGCAACAAGCTGCTGGCGGCATTGACGCTGATCCTGGACAGCGGCAAAGGCGCCTTCGCCGTTCTGATCGCCCTGCAATTCGGCCCGGATGCCGCCGTGCTGGCGGGGGCCGGGTCGATGCTGGGGCATACGTTCCCCGTGTGGCTGGGGTTCAAGGGCGGCAAGGGAGTGGCGACCGCCCTTGGCGTGCTGCTGGCGATTTCATGGCCGGTCGGGCTGATCGCCTGCGCCACGTGGCTGCTGGTCGCGGCGGTGCTCCGCTATTCGTCGCTGTCGGCGCTGGTGGCGCTGGGGATCTCGCCGGCGGTGGGCTGGTATTTCGCGGGGCCGCAGGTGGCGCAGCTCTGCGCCTTCATCGCGGTCCTGGTGTTCATCCGCCACCATTCCAACATTCGCCGCCTCCTGCGGGGGGAGGAGCCTAAGATCGGATCGAAGAAGAAGGCCGAGCCAGCAACCTGAGTTGCCAGCGGGATGCCCCGGCTCTATCGTAGCGAAAATACCGTCGCAAAGATGCAATGGGGAGTGCGCCGCCATGCCGATCAAATCGATCCTGCTCCACATGGCCAACGACGAGCACCATGCCGAACGCCTCCGGCGCGGAATCGAATTGGCGACGCGGTTCGACGCCTACCTGGAAATCCTCTACATCGCGACGCCTGTCAGCATGCCGGCCGGCATCACCGGGCGCGGCGCTTCCTACGCCTATCTGGCCGAAGCCACGGCGATCGCCCATGAGAAGGCGGAGGAGATCGAGCACGAGGTCCGCTCCAACTGCTCTGGCCTCACCTACTCCTTCACCATCGAGGAAGGCGACCACGTCGAACTGCTGGCGAGGCGAACGCCGTTCGTCGATCTGGCCGTCGTCAGCCAGTCGCACCCGGCTCACCTGGAAGACCGCGTCCGGCTCCAGATCCCCGACCAGCTTCCGATGCAGTCGGCGTGCCCGACGATCGTGCTGCCATGGGAGCGCCGTACCCAGAACTCCGGCCACCACACCCTGATCGCCTGGAAGAACACGCGCGAGGCTGGACGCGCGGTCCGCGACGCGATCCCGTTCCTCGGCGATGCGGCGGCAGTTACGGTCCTGAGCATCGAGCGGGCGGGCTCACCCGATCCGACCGGCGAGCAGATCTGCGACTTCCTGTCGAAGCATGGCGTCAATGTCGAGTTGAGGACGAATATCAACGACAACGACTCCAGCGTCGGCGAGATCATCCTGGACGTGGCGCGCGAGTTGGATTGCGACTCATTGGTAATGGGCGCCTATGGTCACTCCCGGCTGCGGGAGCTGATCATGGGCGGCGTCACGCGCTACATCCTGGGCCATATGGACCTGCCGGTCCTGATGTCGCACTGATCCGGGCGGCCAAATTCCGCTACGGCAAGACCCGTTACAGGAAGAACACCAGGGTCGTCAGGACGAACAGCGGTACCAGGATCAGCCCTGACCACGCCATGTAGCCGAAGAAGCTGGGCATCTGGATGCCGCGCTCCTCGGCAATGGCCTTCACCATGAAGTTCGGCGCGTTGCCGATATAGGTGTTGGCGCCCATGAACACGGCACCGGCGGAAATCGCCAGCAGGGTCGTCGGCACGTCATGCATCAGATGCTGGGGATCGCCTCCCGCCGTGTTGAAGAACACGAGGTATGTCGGCGCGTTGTCCAGAAAGCTAGACAGTACCCCCGTCGCCCAGAAATACATGTAGTTGATCGGCTGGCCGTCCGGTGTCGTCACGGCGGATACCACCCCGCTCAAGGCGCCCGACGTGCCGGCCCGGAGGATCGCGATGGCCGGGATGATCGTCAGGAAGATGCCGGCGAACAGCTTTGCAACCTCCAGGATGGGGAACCAGCTGAAGGCGTTGAGTTTGCGGCTCTCGGTATCGGTCAGCTTCAGGGACAGCAGGGAAATACCGATCAGCAGGACATCGCGGGCGATGTTCTGGATCTCCACCGGGACGTGATAGATCTCGATGCTGATGCCGGGCTTCCAGATGCCGCTCAGCAGCACGGCGCCGACCACGCCGCCCAAAAGCAGGATATTGATGCCGCCTTCGATCCCGATCTTCTCGGGCTTCTTCTTGGGAACCGGCTTCTTGCGGGCTGGTTCGCGGGCGTAGAAGTAGCTGTCCATGGCGAAGAAGATCGCCAGCAGGAGCACGGAGAGCATTGCCATCGGCAACAGCATGTGCTGCGCCGTCCAGAAGAAATCGACGCCCTTCAGGAAGCCCAGGAATAGCGGTGGGTCGCCCAACGGCGTCAGCGATCCGCCGATATTGGCAACCAGGAAGATGAAGAAAACGACGACGTGAACCTTGTGCCGGCGGTCGTCGTTGGCCTTCAGCAGCGGACGGATCAGCAGCATGGCCGCCCCCGTGGTGCCCATCCAGCTCGCGATCACGGTCCCCAGCAGCAGCAGGCCGGTATTGACAGCCGGCGTGCCGCGCAGGCTGCCGGTCATCCGCACGCCGCCCGCCACGGTGAAGAGCGCCAGAAGCAGGATGATGAAGGGGATGTATTCCAGCAAGACCGTATGCAGCACCTCGTACAAGGCGAGGTCGAAGCCGAACCGCAGCGCGAAGGGAACCAGGAAAGAGAGCGCCCAGAACGCCGATATCTTGCCGAAATGATGATGCCAGATGTTGGGAGCCAGCAGCGGAAAGAGCGCTATCGACAGCAGGATGCCGGCGAACGGCACGACCCAGAACAACTCCAGCTCAGCACCGTCGAGGTGCGGCGCGGAACCATGGCCGGCTACTTCGGCCGCCCAGGCGACTCCCGGTCCGAGCAGGAGGACCAGACTCGCCGCCAGAACCGTCAGGATCAGGAGTGTTGCAGGCGTGGCGTGGCGGGAAATCCAGGACGCCTTGTTCTTTTTCATTTCTGGCAATTTTCGACAAGCCCTTGGAATGGACGGCGAGTATGCCGCCTGTCTTAAGTTAGGCCAAGCTGAAAGCCACGGGCCGGCGGTCGTCGGGTGGTCGAAGTATTTGCCCTATAAGACCCGGCTATGCAACGCCGCTTGTCGGTTTCTACCCCTCGCATTAGGGTCACGGCACGATGTCCGCTCCGGCGGATAAGGCAGTTCAGCGCGACACGAGGAACGACAACATGGATATGACCGGAGAATACAGAATCTCCGCCCCCCGTTCGCGGGTGTGGGAGGCGCTCAACGACCCGGAGATCCTGAAGCAGTGCATTCCCGGCTGCGAGGAAATCCAGAAACAGTCCGACACCGAAATGACGGCCAAGGTCGTCGCCAAGGTCGGCCCGGTGAAAGCAAAGTTCGCCGGCAAGGTTACCCTCAGCGACATCGATCCGCCCAACGGCTACACCATCAGCGGCGAAGGCAGCGGCGGGGCCGCGGGATTCGGCAAGGGCGGAGCGAAGGTCAGTCTGGTCGATGACGGCCCTGATACGGTGCTGTCCTATACCGCCAGCGCCCAGGTCGGCGGAAAATTGGCCCAGATCGGTTCCCGTCTGATCGACGGCGCCGCGCGCAAGATGGCCGACGACTTTTTCGCGAAGTTTACCCAGGTCGTGGGCCAGCCGGTCGAGACCGCTGCACCCGAAACCGGCGTCGTGTCGGCATCTGGTGCCGTGGAAGCGCCGGAACCGGCGCTTCAGCCAACGCCTCAGCCGGTGCCCGCAGCTACAGCGGAAGCACCTGCCCGCGAGGCTCCCGTGTTCCTGAGTTCGGAGTCGGCCGCCGCCCCACCGCCGACACCCTCGGCCGGCCCGACCGTCGTCCCCACCCCTCCGGCCAGCACGGAGCGGAGCAAAGGACTACAACCTGTAGTATGGATACCGCTGATCATCGTGGTAGTGGCGATCCTGCTGTGGTCGTTCACCTGAATTCCGCTCTGATGCGGTGCAGCATATTGATTTAAGTGAAGTTCCTGTGGATGCCGCCGGGATGGCTTGACCTGTCCGGGCGGCTCTCTTAGCCTATATCAGACAAATGTTGTCGGTTGCACAAGGCGGCGGAACAAGCTGCCATCCGGCAAACGGCAGGAACTTCGAGCCGGCGTAAAGGGGAGAGAACGATGCCATCCGTTTCCTTGAAGGTTAACGGCAAGTCCGTAACGCGCGAGGTCGAGGGACGCACCCTTCTGGTGCAGTTGCTCCGTGACCACCTTGGCCTGACGGGCACCCATGTCGGCTGCGACACCAGCCAGTGCGGCGCCTGCGTCGTCCATGTCGACGGCCAGTCGATCAAGAGCTGCACGATGCTGGCGGTCCAGGCCAACGGCCTGGAAGTCACCACGATCGAAGGCTTGGCGGCGGCCGACGGTACCCTCCACCCGATGCAGGCGGCGTTCCGCGAGCATCACGGTCTGCAATGCGGCTACTGCACGCCCGGCATGGTCATGAGCGCCGTCGATCTCGCCAAGAGCCACGAGCACCTGGACGAGAAGACCGTCCGTGAAGGGCTGGAAGGCAATATCTGCCGCTGCACCGGCTATCACAATATCGTCAAGGCCGTCCTGGCGGGGGCCGAAGCGATGCGATCCCAGCCCGCCCAAGCCGCAGCCGAATGACGGGAGCGCAGACATCATGTCGAACTCTCACGCGAATGCCCCGGCAAACGCCACGGGCATCGGCGCCTCCGTCAAGCGACGCGAGGACTTCCGGTTCCTGACCGGCCAGGGCACCTATACGGACGATATCAACCGCCCCAACCAGACTCACGCCTACATCCTGCGCTCGCCCCATGCCCATGCTCGGATCAACGGCATCGACACGGCGGCGGCGCTGGAAGCTCCAGGCGTCGTGGCAATCTTCACGGGCAAGGACATCGCGGCCGACAAGGTCAATGGGCTGCCCTGCGGCTGGCTGATCCATTCCAAGGACGGCAGTCCGATGGTGGAGCCGCCGCACCCGCCGCTGGTGCTCGACAAGGTCGTCCATGTCGGCGATCAGGTCGCCGTCATCATCGCCGAGACATGCGAGCAGGCCAAGGACGCGGCCGAGCTTATCATGGTCGATTATGACGAACTTCCCGCCGTCACCACCAGCCCCGAGGCCCTCAAGGACGGCGCTCCGCTGGTCCACGATCAGGCGGCGGGCAACCTGTGCTACGACTGGCACCTGGGCGACAAGGTCGCGACCGACGCCGCCTTCGCCAAGGCGGCGCACGTCACCAAGCTGGACCTGATCAACAACCGGCTGGTCCCCAACGCGATGGAGCCGCGTGCCGCGATCGGCGAGTTCGACCGCGCCACCGGCGACTACACGCTGTGGACGACCAGCCAGAACCCACACGTCATCCGACTGCTGATGGGCGCTTTCGTGCTCGGCATTCCCGAACACAAGCTCCGCGTCATCGCCCCGGATGTCGGCGGCGGCTTCGGCTCCAAGATCTACCACTACGCCGAGGAAGCCATCGTCACCTGGGCGTCGAGGAAGATCGGCCGCCCGATTAAGTGGGTGGCGGAACGGTCGGAGAGCTTCGTATCAGACGCCCATGGCCGCGACCACGTCACCCACGCCGAACTGGCACTGGATGCCGACGGCAAGTTCCTGGGCCTCCGGGTCCAGACGCTTGCCAACATGGGCGCTTACCTGTCCACCTTCGCACCGTCGATCCCGACCTACCTTTACGCCACACTGCTGGCCGGACAGTACACGACCCCGGCGATCTATGCCGAGGTCAAGGCGGTGTTCACCCACACCGTCCCGGTCGATGCCTATCGCGGCGCCGGCCGGCCGGAAGCGTGCTATCTGATCGAGCGCATCGTCGAGAACGCGGCGCGCGAGCTTGGCATCGACAAGACGGAGCTGCGCCGCCGCAACTTCATTCCGCCGTCCGCCATGCCCTACGATACGCCGGTGGCGCTCCAGTACGACTGCGGGCTGTTCGAGAAGAACCTGGATCAGGCGCTTGCCCTGATCGATTACCAGGGCTTCCCAGCCCGCAAGGCGGAAGCGAAGGCGCGCGGCAAGCTGCGAGGTATCGGGCTTGCCAGCTATATCGAGGCCTGCGGCATCGCCCCCAGCAATGTCGCCGGGGCGCTGGGAGCCCGCGCCGGGCTCTACGAATCGGGCGAGGTCCGCTTCCATCCCACCGGCTCCGTGACGGTGTTCACCGGATCGCACAGCCACGGCCAGAGCCACGAGACGACCTTCGCCCAGCTCGTCTCCGACCGCTTCGGCATCCCGATCGAGAACGTCGAGATCGTCCACGGCGACACCTCCAAGGTGCCGTTCGGCATGGGGACCTACGGTTCCCGATCGCTTGCCGTCGGCGGCTCGGCCATCTCCAAGGCGATGGACAAGGTGGTCAACAAGGCGAAGAAGATCGCGGCCCATATGCTGGAGGCGGCCGAGACCGACATCGTCTTCGAGCAGGGTAAATTCACCGTGGCGGGCACCGACCGGTCCTTGACCATTGGCGACGTGGCGCTGTCGGCCTATGTGCCGCACAACTTCCCGCTCGACGAGCTGGAACCGGGGCTGGACGAGCAGGCCTTCTACGACCCCAAGAACTTCACCTATCCCAACGGCACCCAGATCGCCGAGGTCGAGATCGACCCGGAGACCGGGGTGGTGCGGATCGAGAAGTTCGTGGCGGTGGACGACTTCGGGCGGGTGATCAACCCGATGGTGGTCGAAGGTCAGGTCCATGGCGGCATCGTCCAGGGCATCGGACAGGCGCTGATGGAAAACTGCGTCTACGATCCGCAGACCGGCCAGCTTCTGACCGGCTC
>DASQKT010000130.1:0-5867 GCA_035630415.1 Skermanella sp. | reverse complement strand
GAGCACAGCACGGGAGTACGCCGGCACCACATCGCGGAGGCGCTGAGTTACCGGCGTGTGAGTCCCAGCCGCTAGGCGGTGTCGGCCGAAGCGATTAGATGTCGCACGGCTTGCGCCGGTGCAGGGTCCTGTTGCACAGTTTCCGGGAAAGCATTCTTCCAGGCTCCCACGGAAATCTCGCATCATGGCCGCCATTCTTCAGCACAAGCACTACCGCCCCGGCGACCTGATCTTCCGCAAGGGCGATCCTGGCGACCACTTGTATCTGGTCGAGCGCGGTTCGGTCATCATCTGGACCGGTACCAACGCCGACAAACACGTGCTGGGCGAGGTGAAGACGGGCGGGCTGTTCGGCGAAATGGCGATCCTGAACAGGCGGCCACGCATGGCGAGCGCCAGCGCCGCCGGGGAAACGCAACTGCTGGAGATGCCCGCCAGCATGCTGCGCCAAACCATCAACCGGGCCGACCCCCTGCTGGTGCAGCTCATCAACGGGCTGATGCACAACCTGCAACGGGCCGGCGGCGCCGTTGGGGACGGCGGCGAGCAGGGGTGAGGCCGTCAGGTCTATTCCCCTGACCGCGCATACCGCTTCACTGGAGTTGACGGTTGCCTGAATATGCGGCACTTGTCGGCTCCTTTTACCGACTGCCTTCAGGAGTTCGTCGTCATGGTCGCCGCTTCCCTGCTCGCCGCGTTCTGGGCGGCCTTCGCGCTGGCACTGATCAGCCCAGGGCCGAACTTCGCCGTGCTGCTGGGCACCGCCATGCAGAAGGGCCGCCCCGCCGCCCTGAAGGTGGCGATGGGGATGGCCATCGGGGAGACGGTTTGGGGGTTCGGTGCGGTATTCGGCGTCGCCATGCTGGCGGCGCGGAACCCGTGGATCGAGACGGCGTTGCGCGTCGGCGGCGGTCTGTTCCTGCTGTATTTGGCCGTGCTGTCGATCCGGGCGGCATTGAAGAAGGGCGACGGGGCCGACGCCTTGCCGGCGCCCGAGACGGAAGCGGCAACCGCCGCTTCGGCCAGGGGAAGCGTTATGCGCGGCTTCGGGCTGATGCTGCTCAACCCGAAGGCCGGCGTGTTCTGGGTATCGCTGACCAGCGTGTTCCTGACACCGGAAACGCCGGCTTCCATCGGGGTGATCGCCGTCGCCGGCGCCGTGGCGATGTCGCTGGCGTGGCACACGACGCTGGCGATAGCCTTGTCGGCTGATGCGGTCACCGTGGCCTACCGCCGCCTCCGCCGGGGGCTGGAGGCGACGTTGGGCGTGGTGCTCGGCGGGCTGGGGTTGCGGTTGCTGGTTTCTAACTGATCGCCGTCATTCCGCCGGAGCGGGGTTTGGAGTCGAAGCCGGCGTCGCGGCCGGCTGCGGCGGCTGGCGCTTGCGGGCGAACTTGCGCATTACGGTGTAGAAGACCGGAGTGAAGATCAGCCCGAAGAACGTGACGCCGAGCATGCCGGAAAACACCGCCGTCCCAAGCGACTGACGCATCTCGGCGCCGGCGCCCTGCGCGATCATCAGGGGCACCACGCCCAGGATGAAGGCGAAGGAGGTCATCAGGATCGGCCGCAGACGGGTGCGGGCGGCTTCCACCGCCGCGTCGAACCGGCTCATCCCCTCGTCCTCGGCCTGCTTGGCGAACTCGACGATCAGGATGGCGTTCTTGGCGGCCAGGCCGACAAGGACGACGAAGCCGACCTGAGCCAGGATGTCGACCGACATGCCCCGGATCAGCAACCCGGTCACGGCGGCCAGCAGGCACATCGGGACGATCAGGATCACCGAGAACGGCAGCGTCCAGCTTTCGTACTGGGCCGCCAGCAGCAGGAAGACGAAGACGACCGACATGCCGAAGATGATCAGCGCGCTGTCGCCCGCCTGACGTTCCTGGAACGCCAGTTCGGTCCACTCGAAGCCGAAGCCGTCCGGCAGCTTCTCCGCCGCGATGCGTTCCATCGCGTCCAGACCGAAGCCGGTCGAGTAGCCCGGCAGGGTGGCGCCCTGGATCTCCGTCGCGGGGTAGAGATTGTAGCGGGTGACGCGGTACGGGCCGGTGGTGTCGCGGAGTTCCGCCACCGAGCCGATCGGCACCATCTCGCCCCTGTCGTTGCGGGTCTTCAGGTTGGCGATATCCCTGGGGTCGTCGCGGAACGTGCCGTCCGCCTGGGCGGTGACACGGTAGGTTCTGCCCAGAAAGTTGAACTCGTTGACGAAGGTGGAGCCCAGGTAGACCTCCAGCGTCTCGAACACCCGGTCCGCCGAAACACCGAGCATCTGGGCGCGCAGCCGGTCGATATCGGCGTAGATCTTGGGCGTGCTGGTGTTGAATAGGGAGAAGACGCTGGACAGGCCGGTCGTGCCGTTGCCGGCGGCGACGATCTCCTGGGTCGCCTCCTCCAGCGACTTCAGGCCGCGTCCGCGCTTGTCCTGGACGATCATCTTGAAGCCGCCGGAATTGCCGATGCCACGGACGGGCGGCGGCGAGATCGTGATGATGAAGGCGTCCTTGATGCTGCTCAGCCGGCCGATCAGCTCTTGCTGGAGATGGTCGGCGGTCAAGCCGTGCTTCAATCTTTCCTCGAACGGCGCCATGGCGGAGAAGATGGCGCCACCATTGGACGCGTTGGTGAAGGTAGCACCGTCGAAGCCCGCGAAGGGGACGGCGTGGACGATGCCCTCGGTCTCCAGGATGATCTTGGTCGCCTCGCGCACCACCGCATCCGTCCGCGACAGGGACGATCCGGGAGGAAGCTGGATCACCGTGATCAGGTAGCCCTGATCCTGGTTGGGGATGAAGCCGGTCGGCGCGCGGTTGAACTGCCATCCCGTGGCGAGCAGCAGCAGCCCGTAGACCGACAGGACCACCAGCGGCAGCCGGACGAACCGCCGGGTCATGCCGCCGTAGCCGGAGGCCAGTCCATCGAACAGCCGGTTGAAGCCGTTGAAGAAGGCGTTGACCGGACGCATCAGCAGGCTGGATTTCTTGTGCTGCGCCTCGTGGTCATGCGGCTTGAAGAGCAGGGCACAGAGCGCTGGGCTGAGCGTCAGCGAGACGAAGCACGAGATCACCGTGGCGGCTGCGATGGTCACCGCGAACTGGCGGAAGAACTGGCCGGAGATGCCGGACACGAAAGCCGCCGGAATGAACACCGCCGTCAGCACCAGGGCAATGGCGATCAGCGCGCCGCCGACCTCGTCCATCGTGCGGTGGGAGGCCTCCCTCGGCGACATCCCCGCCCGCAGGTTGCGCTCGACGTTCTCGACCACGACGATGGCATCGTCCACCACGATGCCGATCGCCAGCACGAGGCCGAACAGCGACAGCGTGTTGAGCGAGTAGCCCATCGCGGCAAGGACCGTGAAGGTGCCGATCAGCGATACCGGGATCGCCACGATCGGGACGATCGAGGCCCGCCACGTCTGGAGGAACAGGATCACGACGATCACGACCAGCGCCACCGCCTCGAAGATCGTCTTGATGACTTCGTTGACTGATTCGGCGATGAACTCGGTCGGGTTGTAGACGATGTCGTATTGCAGGCCGGTCGGGAAGCTGGCGGACAGCTCCTTCATGGTCGCCATGATGCGTTCCGCCGTCGCCAGCGCGTTGGAGCCGGGACGCTGGAAGATCAGCAGCGGCACGGCGACCCGCTCGTCGAGATAGCCGTTGGTGCCGTAGTCCTGCGCCGCCAGCTCCACCCGGCCGATATCGCGGACGCGGGTCACGCGGCCGTCGGGGTCGTTCCGCACGACGATGTTGCTGAACTGGCGCGGGTCGATCAGGCGCCCTTGCGTCTCGATGTTGAGCTGGAAAGCGCCCTGCACCGGCACGGGCGGCTGGTTGAGCACGCCGGACGCGACCTGGACGTTCTGCGACCGCAAGGCTGCCACGACCTCCCCTGCCGTCATGCCCCGGCTGGCGATGCGGTCGGGGTCGAGCCAAATCCGCATGGCGTAGTCGCGGGCGCCGAAGACCTGGACGTCGCCGATGCCGTCGAGCCGGGCCAGCACGTCCTTGACCTGGAGCGTCGCGTAGTTGGAGATGTAAAGCTGATCGCGCGACTCGTCGGGCGAGCTGAGATGGATCACCATCAGCATGTCGGGCGAGTTCTTGCGCACCGTCACGCCGAGCCGCCGGACTTCCT
Organism: Skermanella sp.; assembly: GCA_035630415.1. GTDB lineage: Bacteria > Pseudomonadota > Alphaproteobacteria > Azospirillales > Azospirillaceae > Skermanella. The sequence continues at coordinate 1,721 of DASQKT010000130.1, read as the reverse complement.
CCGGCAGGCGCGGTTCGGCCACCGCGACGCGGTTCTGGACCAGCACCTGTGCGGTATCCAGGTCGGTGCCGAGCGCGAAGCTGATGGTCAGCGCCAGCCTGCCGTCGCCGGTCGATTGCGAGGACATGTAGAGCATGTTCTCGACGCCGTTGATCTCCTGCTCCAGCGGGGCGGCCACGGTATCGGCGACGACCTCGGCCGAAGCGCCGGGATAGTTGGCGTTGACGACGATGGTCGGCGGCGCGATTTCCGGATATTGCGCCACCGGCAGGGTGAAATAGGCGAAGCCGCCGATCAGGGTGATCAGGATCGAGAGCACCGTCGCGAAGATCGGGCGCTCGATGAACAGATGCGACAGCTTCATGGCGATGCCACCTGCTCCGCCTGGATCTCACCGTCCTGCGGCGTGACCTTGGAACCGGGCCGGGCACGGACGATCCCGCTGATGATGACGCGGTCGGTCGGCTCCAGGCCGGAGCGGATGATCCGCAGGCCGTCCTCGATCGGGCCGGGGCGTACGGGCTTGGGCACCACCGTGCCGTCCTCGGCCACGGTCAGGACGATCTTGCTGGACTGGTCGCTGACGATGGCGCTGTCCGGAACCAGGGTCGCGGTGTAGCGCTCCGATCCGGGCAGGCGCAGGCGGCCGAACTGACCGGGAGTCAGCATCAATGTGGGGTTGTCGAAGACGGCGCGGACGCGGATCGTGCCGGCACCCCGATCGACCTGATTGTCGATGAAGTCGATGCGGCCTTGCAGCGGCCAGTCGCGCTCGTCGAACAGGCGGGCCTGCACCCCTACCCCGCCGTCGCGCTGCTCGGCCAGAAGGCCGCGCGCGGTGGCGCGCTGATAGGCCAGGAAGTCGCTCTCGCTCATGTCGAAGTTGAAGTAGATCGGGTCGAGCGAGACGATGGTCGTCAGCAGGGTGGGCGTGCCGCCTGTGCCGCCGGCGATCAGGTTGCCGATGCTGACTTCGCGCTGGCTGACCCGCCCGCTGACGGGAGCCGTGATGCGGGTGAATTCAAGGTCCAGCTCAGCGGTCTGCACCGCTGATTTGGAGACTTCGACTCCGGCCGCCGCGACGCGTACTTCCTGGACGCGTTCGTCATAGGTGCTGGCCGACAGCACGTCGCGCTGGCGCAGCGCTCCGGCGCGGGCGAGCTGCTGGTTGGCAAGGTCGAGCCGCGCGTTGGACTGGGCGAGCTGCGCCTTGGCGGAGGCCAGGGCCGCCTCGTAGGGGCGCGGGTCGATCACGAAGAGCAGGGCGCCCTTCTGGACGATCTGGCCGTCCTGGAAATGGATCGATTGCAGGTAGCCAGGGACGCGTGCCCGGATCTCCACGTAATCGACCGCGCCGAACTGTCCGGTGAACTCGTCCCATTCGATCAGGTCGCGGCGCAGAGGGTGGCTTACGGTGACGGGGGGTGGTGGAGGCGCCGCCGTCTGGGCCTGGGCGGGCGTCGTGGTGCCGGGAAGTGAACCGTCGTACCAGAGCCAGGCGCCGCCGCCGGCCACCAGGGCCAGAACGGCTCCCACCAGCCAGACGGCGCCGGATCGGCGCCGGTGAAATGATCCTTCAGTCATGTCTGCTCCCTTGTCGGCGGTTCCCTTATTTTGGCAAATACCAGTACGGGCTTCCGCCGGGTGACTTGTCGCTTGTCGCCGGTTTTCAGGAATCGGAATTATCGCCGGGTCCGGTGTTTCGGGATTGGCCGAAACCA
>DASQKT010000129.1:0-2200 GCA_035630415.1 Skermanella sp. | reverse complement strand
GCACGATCATGCTGGTCTATACGCTGTCGGGCCTGATGTGCGGCATCGCCGGTATCCTGATGCTGGCGCGCTTCAACTCCGTCCGCGTCGGCCATGGCGAGGCTTACCTGCTGATCACGGTACTGGCTTGCTTCCTGGGGCGGGTCGATCCGTTCGGCGGGTTCGGGCGGGCGCTGCCGGTGGCCCTGGCGCTGCTGATCCTTCAGGTGATCTCGTCGGGGCTGAACCTGCTGGGAGCCAACCAGCATCTGGCGACCGCCATGTGGGGCGCCTTCCTGATCGTCGTCATGGTCGTCCGCCATGTCCTGGCCGGGCGGTCCGTCCGGCGCACCTGACGCTCACCCTATACCCAACACCAAGAAGACGTTCTTTACTGAGGAGACTCCCTATGCAAGGTTTTGGCGTTCACACCAGCCTCTGGTCGCTCGACTGGACGCGGAAGGCTGCCGAACTGGCGATCCCGGAAGCCGCGCGCTACGGCCTCGCCTTCGTCGAGATCGCCCTGCTCGACCCGCCTGCCGTCGATGCCGAGCACACGCGGGCGCTGCTCGAGAAGCACGAGATGATCGCCGTGTGCTCGCTGGGCCTGCCTGACGACAGCCGGCCGACCAACAACCCGGACAAGGCGCTGGAATTCCTGAAGATGGCGTTGGACAAGACGGCGGCAACGGGAGCCAAGGCGCTGAGCGGCGTCGTCTACGGCTCGATCGGCGAGCGCACCGGCAAGGCCCCGACGCAGGGCGAGCTGGATGCCGTCGCGTCCGTGATGGAGAAGGCGGCGGCGCATGCCCGCAAGCTCAACCTGGAGATCGGGCTGGAGGCGGTCAACCGCTACGAGAACCACATGCTCAACACGGCGGATCAGACCGTTTCGATGGTGGAACGGATCGGCGCCGGCAACATCTTCGTCCACCTCGACACCTACCACATGAACATCGAGGAAAAGGGCGTCGCCAACGGCATCCTCCGCTCCCGCGAGCACCTTAAGTACATCCACCTGTCGGAAAGCGACCGGGGCGTACCCGGCACCGGCACCGTCGCCTGGGACGAGGTGTTTGGTGCTTTGGCTGCTATCGGGTTCAAGGGCGGCATGGCGATGGAAAGCTTCATCGAACTGCCGCCGCAGATCGCGTCGGCTTTGTCGGTCTGGCGTCCGGTCGCGCGCGACCGTCAGGAAGTCCTGGACGACGGGTTGCCGTTCCTCCGCAACAAGGCGCGGCAGTACGGGCTGATCTAGGCCATTCGCGGCGGCCGGATCGGGAGCAGAGCGATTGCGAAGCCGGCCGCCGCCAACACGGTGACCGTCAGGAACGCCGCGTAAGCGGCGTCCGCCCCGCCGGCATCGCGCAGGAGGGAGACGATGACGGGCGCCAAAGCCAGAGCGAGCACGGCGGGCGTCTGGAGGATGCCGGTGAGGGCGGCATAGCGGGCACGGCCGCCGATTTCCGCGATGGCGATGCCCCGCGCGATCGTCATGATGCCGTTGCCGGCGCCGTAGACCACCCCGAAGGCTATCAGTCCAGGGGTGGAATGCGGCAGCGCCCAGAGCATGATGGATGAGATCAGCAGCATCGACACCGTGCTCAGCCCGGCGCCGAATGCCGTGGCCTTCGATCCCAGCGCCATCAAACAGGCGCGTCCCAGCAGCTGGGATGGGCCGACGACAGCGAAGATCGCGGCCAGCGTGGTCGGAGGAATCCCCTCGGCGGCGAGCAGCGGGACGAAGTGAAAGGTGACGCCGGAAAGATAAGCCGAGCCAGCAGTGAACCACAGCGCCAGCCCCAGCCAGATGCGCGGGCTGAGGCCGGTGGGCGGCGGTGCGTCGCTTGCCGCTTCGGCATGTTCAACCGAATCCACCCCGCCATTCCCGTTCGGGACGAGCAGCGCATGCAGGATCATCGGGACCGCAAGATTGATAGCGGCCAGACAGAGCACCGCTTGACGCCACCCGAGCAACTCGACGAGCAGTTGAGTGCCCGGAACGAAGACCGTCCCGGCAAGGCCGCCGAGCAGCGTGATTGCCCCGACGGAGCGCCGGAAGTCCAGCGCCTTGCGCTGGGCGACGACCGTGAAGGCCGGCTCGTAGAGGACGAAGGCCTGCGCTATCCCCATCAGAACCCAGGCGGCCATGAGCTGCCAGGGTTCATTGACGGACGACCACGCCAGGATCGAGACCGCCATGCCAAGCGAACCGACGGTC
>DASQKT010000128.1:0-4327 GCA_035630415.1 Skermanella sp. | reverse complement strand
GCGGCGTGCTGAACATCCGCAACGCCCGCCACGCTCATGACGACCGGCCGCTGGACGAAAAATGCGGCTGCCCCGCTTGCCGCAGCTACAGCAGAGGCTATCTGCATCACCTGTTCAAGGCGGGCGAGATGCTTGGCCCCATGCTGCTGACGTGGCACAACCTGAGCTATTATCAGGACCTGATGGCCGAGCTGCGCCGCGCGATTGCCAATGGCTGCTTCGAGGAACGCGCGGCGGAGCTTGAAGCGCAACTTCTGCTCGGCGACATCCCCGCCACCCCCGATCCGCTCGCCGGAACGCCCGCCGCCGAATCCGATGCCAAGGCCGATGGAGCGGCCGATGAGGAGATCCACAGTGTCCCAGTCGATCTATGACGGATTGACCCAACTGGGCGGCAACGCCGTCCAGCCCGCCTCGCCCGAAGAAGCCGTGCTGGAGCGGGTGCCGAACCCGCATCCCGGCACCGGCTATCTGGTACGCTTCGCCGCACCCGAGTTCACATCGCTCTGCCCGATCACCGGCCAGCCGGACTTCGCGCATCTGGTGATCGACTATGTCCCCGGCGACTGGCTGGTCGAGAGCAAATCGCTGAAGATGTACCTGACGTCGTTCCGCAACCACGGCGCTTTCCATGAAGCCTGCACCGTCAGCATCGCCAAGCGCCTTGTGGATGAGCTGAAGCCGGTCTGGCTGCGCATCGGCGGCTACTGGTACCCGCGCGGCGGCATTCCGATCGACGTGTTCTACCAGACCGGCCCGGTGCCGGACGGCGTCTGGGTGCCCGACCAGGGGGTGGCCCCTTATCGTGGACGCGGCTGACAAGCGGGAGCAAATCCGCGACCGGGCGCTGGCTCTCGGCTTCGACGCCGTGGGCTTCGCGCCAGCCTCCCTCGGCGGCGAAGCAAGGGAGCGGCTGGGCGACTTCCTGGCCCAGGGCTTCCACGGCGACATGGGCTGGATGCTTGAGAAGGCCGACCGCCGGGGCGATCCCCAGGTGCTTTGGCCTGATGCGCGGACGGTCATAGCGCTCGGCATGTCCTACGCGCCGCACGAGGACCCGAGGGGGCTGCTGGAGCACCCCGACCGGGGCATCGTCTCCGTCTATGCGCGCGGCCGCGACTACCATGACGTGGTCAAGAGCCGACTGAAGCAGTTGGCGCAGTGGCTCCACCGCAGTTTCGCTACGGACGTCAAGGTCTTCGTCGATACCGCCCCGGTGATGGAGAAGCCTCTGGCCGAGCAGGCCGGGCTGGGTTGGCAGGGCAAGCACACCAACTTGGTATCGCGCGAGCACGGCTCCTGGCTGTTCCTGGGCGAGGTCTATACCGCGCTGGAACTGCCGCCCGATCCACCCGGCGCCGACCTGTGCGGCTCGTGCCGCCGCTGTCAGGACGCCTGCCCGACGGCGGCATTCCCGGAGCCCTACCGGCTGGACGCGCGCCGCTGCATCTCGTACCTGACGATCGAGCACAAGGGTCCCATTCCCGAAGACCTCCGCCCGCTGATGGGCAACAGGATCTACGGCTGCGACGACTGCCTTGCCGCCTGCCCCTGGAACAAGTTCGCCAAGCGCACCCGCGAAGCGGCGTTCCTGCCCCGCGCCGAGCTGACGGCGCCCCGGCTGGCCGATCTGGCGCAACTGGACGACGCCGGCTTCCGGCAGGTGTTCTCCGGCTCCCCGATCAAGCGGATCGGGCGCGACCGCTTCGTCCGCAACGTGCTGACGGCGTTGGGCAACAGCGGCGATCCGGCGCAGATCGGCGTGGTCGAGCGGCTGACGGCGGACGATTCCGAACTGGTGCGCGACGCGGCGGCGTGGGCATTGGAGCGGCTGCGGGCGGTGTGACCGGCCGTTTCAGCGCTTCAGAAGTCCCTTGAAAGCGCGGGCGATCTGTTCCGCCTTTGAGTCATCGTCAAGCATACGGCGAAGCGCCGCGCGGATTGCAGCGACCCGCTTCGATTGCTCCGAGACTCTGGTTGCGGCCGCATCGATCCGGGCACTTGGCCCTGATGGCTCAGGCGACATGCCAATCAGCAAATCGAGCTTGGCCATCACGTCTTCCTTCATCACCGCTCTCCAGCCTGGCGCATTCGCCATGGTAATCTCATGCCATTCAGGAACAAGCCCTTTCGGGGTAGTCCACCGACCACGCGTCAATCCAGGGAGGCTCGAATGAGCGAAACCAACAAGAGCATTCTGTCGCATGTCTCCATCGGCACGAACGACTTCGCCCGCGCCGCCGCCTTCTACGACAAGGTGATGCCCGCCCTTGGCTGCCGCCGCATCGCCGAACACCCCGGCGCCGTCGCCTATGGCAAGGAATATCCGGAGTTCTGGGTTCAGGTGCCTGTCAACGGGCATCCCGCCACCATCGGGAACGGCATCCACATCAGCTTCCTCGCCGACTCGGCTGAGGTCGTCAACGCCTTCCACGCCGCGGCGCTGGAAGCCGGCGCCATCGATGAGGGAAAGCCGGGACCAAGGCCGCATTACGGCCCGGCCTATTACGGCTGCTTCGTACGCGACCCCGACGGTCACAAGATCGAAGCGATGTACTGGGATGCAGAAGCCGGTCTTGCGGCGGAAACGCACCCTGCATTTTAAGCACCTGATGTCATCGGAGAGCCATCGCAAAACCGCAACGCTGACCTTTGAGTCTGGTATACAAAATACGGCATACAGTATTTGACAGCAGCCCGCACTCGCAGCACATTTGGTGCAACGCAAGACGCTGACATCTCAACCGGAGCCGATACCATGCTGACAGGAACCACTTTCGAAGCCGTCGCCATCCTCGCCGTGATCGCGGTCGCCCACACCGTCATCAGCACGGTCATCGCAAAGCGGCTGTCCGCCGGTGAGAAGGCAGCCGGCCAGAACGCAGGCGCAGCGCGGGTTTTCGCCTCCACCACCCCGGTTTCCGGCAGCACGCCTGCCAACGATCAGTTCGCCAAGGCCGCCTGAAACGACTGCGCCGGAGGGCATGGTACGAATTAACTAGACCCTCGGCGCAATTCCGGCTTGCCTTGTACTGGATCGTACATTATATGTTGCAGTGCAGCAGCGATGCTGTACACGCCTCTTTGGGCGTTTCCTCCCTAGACTTCGGGCCGCCCGCTTGGGCGGCCTCTTTTTTTGACTATATGATTTTAAGCGACGTTGCGGATGATGCGGTCGGCCGGCAGACGGATGGTGGCCGTGGTGCCGGAGCCGGGCGAACTGTCCAGATCCAGGGTGCCGCCATGCAGGTGAACTAGCGCCTGGGCCAGCGGCAGTCCCAGGCCCGTCCCCTGTGTCTTGCTGCTCAGCGAGCTTTCGATCTGGCCGAACGGGGCCAGCGCCTTGTCCATGTCCTCGGGCGCTATGCCGATGCCGGTATCGATCACGGTCATCGCCATCCAGCCATCGGTCTCGACTTTCGCCGAAAGCACGACCTTGCCGCCCTCCGGCGTGAACTTCACGGCGTTGGTCAGCAGGTTGGTGATGATCTGCTTCATCGATAGTTCCTCGGCCCGGACGGTCGGCAGGTCGGGCGGCAGGTCCACGTCGATGACGACGCGCCCCAGTTCGGCGCGGGGATGGACGAGCCGGACGCTGCTCAGCATTACGCGGCCGATGTCGATGACGCTGTCCTGCAACTCCTTCTTGCCGGCCTCGATCTTCGACATGTCCAGGATATCGTTGATCAGTTCCAGCAGCAGCCGGCCGCTGTCGTGGATGTCGTGCGCGTACTCGACATATTCCGGACGCCCGGCGGGGCCGAACATCTCCTTCATGATGATCTCAGAGAAGCCGATCACGGCGTTGAGCGGCGTGCGCAGTTCGTGGCTCATATTGGCCAGGAACTCGGTCTTGGCCCGGTTGGCGAGGTCGGCCTGTTCCTTGGCCTGCCGCATCGTCTCTTCGGCGGCCTTGCGCTCGGTGATGTCCTCGACCTTGCCTTCGTAATAAAGCAGGCGGCCGGTGTTGTCGCGCACGGCGCGGGCTGTTTCGTCGATCCAGATCCGCTGTCCGTCCTTGCGGACGATTTCCGATTCGAAACTGTAGATGACGTCGCGCTGCTCCAGCAGGTGGACGAACTGAGCCCGGCTGGATGGATCAACGTATAGGTGCTGACTTACGTCCTGAAGCGCCTCCAGCACTTCCTCCGGGGTGTCGTAGCCGTAGATGCGGGCAAGGGCCGGATTGGCGCTCAGCATCCTGCCGTCGGGCGAGGTCTGGAAGATGCCCTCGACCGCGTTCTCGTAGATGTCGCGGTACTTGCGCTCGCTGTCGCCAAGCGCCGCCGCCGTCCGGTAATGCTCGTCGATCCGGCGCTGAAGTTCG
>DASQKT010000127.1:0-15004 GCA_035630415.1 Skermanella sp. | reverse complement strand
GACGAACCAGATCATGGACTCGTGCGACGTCATCAGCGCCATCGCGGCCAAGGTCGATCCGGAACCCCGCGCCGAACTGACGCAGGCGGTGACCCGCATCTTCGAGGCCTGCAACTTCCAGGACATTACCGGCCAGCGCATCACCAAGGTCGTCCGCACCCTGAAGCACATTGAAGGCAAGATCGAGGTGCTGATCCAGGCGCTCGGCGAGGAGGTCCAGAAGACTCACCGGAGCGCCGCCGCCGCCGATCCCAACAACGAGGACTCGCTGCTGAACGGCCCGCAACTTCCCGGCAACGCCATCGATCAGAGCGAGATCGACAAGTTGCTTGCCAGTTTCGACTGAAACATCATGAAGGTCCGGCTGGGTGCTGTACTGGGGGCGGCATTGCTGCTCGCCGGCGGGTTGACCGCAGCGGTGCCGCCGGTCGCCGCGCAGCAGCCGGACCCTGTCGTGCGGGTGCGGCCGGGCGTCCATCCCGACCGCAACAGGCTGGTGTTCGACTGGCCGGGCGGGGCGGTCGATTACTCCGTCGCCCGGCTGGGCGATACCGTCCAGATCACCTTCTCGCGGCCGGGAAAAGTCGATTTCGCCGCCGTCCAGAAGGCGAAGCTGCGCAACGTGCCGACGGTCGGCCAGACCGTCGCCGACGGCAAGCTGGTGGTCCAGATCACGATCCCGCCCGGCAGCGAGATCAAGCATTTCCGGCCCGGTTCCGGCGGCGTCGCCATCGACATCGTCGATCCCCCCAAGGGTGCGGCGAAGGCGCTGGCCTCCCCGGCGCAGCCTCAGTCGGCCCCGGTAGCCATACCCCCATCGCCGGCGCCTGCGGCACCCGCCCCGGCACCTCAGGCGCAGACCCTGACGCAGTCCCAGGCGCAAGCGCCGGCTCCGGCCAAGCCGCAGCAGGAACCGGCCAAGCCGCAGGCATCGCGTAAGCAGGTTCTGGTGCCGCCGGCGCCTGACGGAGCGAACCCGGCCCCGAAGGCGGCGCTCCCGGCGCCGCCTCCGCCCTCCGCCTCGCCCCAGATGCCGGTCGCGTCGCAGCCGCTGAACGGCTCGCCCGCCGAGATCCATCGCGGCGGCGTCACGGTGGAAGCGCAGGAGCCGGCCGCCGCCGCCGTCTATACCCGCGCCGGCTTTCTCTACGTGGTGTTCGGCCGCCCGCTCGAACTCGACGGAAGGATCAAGGTCGATACCCTGGTGCCCGGACTGGGCGGGCCGGAAACCATGCCTTTGCGCGGCGCCACCGCTTTCCGCATGGCCTTGCCCGACGGCATGGAGCCGGTGGTGAGCCGGGATGGCAATACCTGGAAGATCGCCCTGGGGCCGCGCGCCCCGACGCACCCCGAAGGCCTGCCGGTCGATGCCCAGCGGGACTTTCCGCTCGGCGCCCGGCTGGTGGTCGGCGTTCCCGATGCCCGGCAGGTCGTCCAGATCAACGACCCCGTCGTCGGCGACCAGCTCCTGGTGGTGCCGCTGCCCAATCCGGGGCAGGCGGTCGCCGACCCGCACGGCTTCTCCCAGCTCCGCCTGCTGCCGGCCGCCCAGGGCATCGTGGTCCAGCCGCTGGAAGACACGGTAGCCGTCCGTCCGATCCGCGACGGGGTGGAGGTCACCGCCGCCGGCGGACTGCGGCTGTCGCCGCCGGGCGACGTCGCGGGCGTTTCGGCGACCCGGCTCAGCGGCCGGGGGCGGGAACCGGCGGCCTCGGCATCGTCCGGACTGTTCGATCTCGCCCGGTGGCGGGGCGGACCGATCACCGACTTCACCAAGCTCCGCCAGAAGGCGCAGCAGGCCGTCCTCAACGCACCGGCGATCGAGAAGGACCGCGCCCGGCTGGACCTCGCCCATTTCTACTTCGCCAATGGCCTCGCGGCGGAAAGTCTGGGCTTGCTCGGCATGCTCGCCGGCAATCAGCCCGACCTGGAGACCCGGCCGGAGTTCCAGGCGGTGCGCGGCGCCGCGCGGGTGCTCTACGGCGAGCCGAAGCTGGGCGCCGACGATCTCGCCAATCCGGCGCTCGACCGTCATGACGAAGCGGTGCTCTGGCGGGCGGCCGCCTCGGCGGAGCAGGGCGACTGGCCGGCGGCGGCGCGCGGCTTCGACCGGGCACGCGCCACGCTCGACGGCTATCCCGACCCCTTCTACACCAAGCTCGCGGCGATGGCGGTGAAGGCCCGACTGGCGACCGGCGACCGGGCGGGCGCGACGCGGCAGCTCGACGCGCTGGCCAAGCGCACCGGCGGGGAGTTCGAGAAGAAGCCGATCGGCCAGTTCCTGCGCGGCCAGCTCCGCCTGCTTGCCGGCAACAAGGACGAGGCGATGGGCGCGTTCCGCGCGGCGGCTGACAGCAACGACCGCCTGTACCGGACCCGCGCCGAACTGGCCCTGGTCGATCTGGAGATGGATAACGGCACCCTCGGCGCCGCCGAGGCCATAGCCCGGCTGGAGCGGCTTCGCTTCGCGTGGCGCGGCGACGACCTGGAACTCGACATCCTGGAAAAGCTGGGCGCCACCTACATGAAGGCCCATGACTACCCCGAGGGCTTCAACACGATCCGGCAGGCGGCCGAGCTTTTTCCCGAAAGTCCGCGTGCGGCCAGGATGCTGAGCGGCATGTCGCAGAGCTTCGTGGACCTCTTCACCAAGGACGGCGCCGCGGCGCTCTCGCCGGTCGAGGCGCTCGGCCTCTACGACCAGTTCAAGGATCTGGCGCCGGAAGGACCGCAGGCAGACGGCGTGGTCCGCCAGCTTGCCGAGCGGATGGTCGAGATCGACCTGCTCGGCCGCGCCGGCGACATGCTCCAGGGCCTCGTGACAAGCAAGCTCCAGGGAGCGGACAAGGGCGCCACCGGCACCCGCCTTGCCTCGATCCGGCTTCAGGACGCCAAGCCGGATCAGGCGATAGCGGCGCTCGACCAGTCCGTCGTTCCGGAACTGACACCCGTCCAGGTCGCCGAGCGGCGCATCCTGCGCGCCCGCGCGCTGGCCGAGTTGAAACGCTACGGCGAGGCGCTGGCGCTGCTGAAGGAAGACACCAGCCAGCCGGCCGAGCTGCTGCGGGTGGACATCGCATGGCGCGGCGCCCAGTGGGCGGAGGCCGCCTCGGGGCTCGCCAAGGTGATCGGACCGCCGCCGCCGGACGGCGCGTCCCTGTCCAAGGACAAGGCGGATCTGGTGCTCAATCAGGTGGTGGCCCTGTCGCTTGCCGGAGACAATGCCGGGCTGGACCGGCTGCGCACCCAGTTCGGCACGGCCATGGCCGCCGGTCCGCACGCCGACACCTTCCGCGTCCTGGCCCGTCCCGGCCAGTCCGGCGGCCTGATCGACCTCGCCTCGATCCAGTCGCGCGTCAAGGAAGTCGGCACCTTCCAGAAGTTCCTGGCCGGCCAGCGCGGCGCCGCCGCTCCGGTGGTCAACTGACGAGCAGTGGAACCGCCGTGGCGGCGGGCACGTTGACTCTACCGAGCTTACCAACGGATCGGGAGATCAGCGTGTCCCACAATCACAACGGCGTCTTCGACGACGAAAAAGAGCGCCTGAAGTTCAGGCCGGACCAGCCCGTCCAGAAGGACGCCGAAGGCCATGAAGCCGGCGAGGCGGCCGGACCGGGCAGCCCGACGGCGGCGGCGTCCTCCAGCGGCGGATCGGGCGATATCATCACCGAGAAGCAAAAGGGACCCAACCCGGTCGCCGACGGCACGGAACGGGCCAGCGAGAGCGAAAACGCCGAGCCCGACGGAGACCCGAAGGCGGCGCCCGCGAGTTCCTGAACGACCGCGTCGCCGGAACGGCTAGGACAGCCCGCCGAAGCTCTGGACCAGCGTGCCGGAAATCAGGTGCCAGCCGTCGACCAGCACGAAGAAGATGATCTTGAACGGCATCGCGACGGCGGCCGGCGGCAGCATCATCATGCCCATCGACATCAGGATCGACGCCACCACCATGTCGATGATCAGGAAGGGCAGGAACAGCAGGAACCCGATCTCGAAGCCCCGGCGCAGTTCGGAAATCATGAAGGCCGGGATCAGCACCTGGAGCGGCGTGTCCTCCTGAACCTTGATCTCGCCGATCTTCGCGATGTCCGCGAACAGGATCAGGTCGGGTTCCCGGACATGCTGCATCATGAAGGCGTGGAACGGTTTGACCGACTGCTCGAACGCCTCCATCTCGTCGATCTCGTTAGCGACCAGCGGCGCTATCCCGTTGGTGTAGGCCTCCTGCATGGTCGGGGCCATGATGAAGGCGGTCAGGAACAGCGCCAGACTCATCATCACCGAATTAGGCGGCGTCTGCTGGATGCCCATCGCGGTGCGCAGGAACGACAGCACCACCGCGATCCGGATAAAGGCGGTCACCATCACCAGGATGCCGGGGGCTATGGACAGCACCGTCAGCAGCGCGAAGAGCTGGATGATCTGCGAGGTGCTGGACCCGCCGGCGCGGTTGAGGTCCAGGTTGAAGCTCTGCGCCGATGCCGGATCGGCGAACAGCCACAGGATCAGACCGGTCAGCGGCGCCACGGCCGACGCCAGCACCAGCAGGTTCCGGCGGAGACGGCCCGGACCCATGGAACTCGCAGGACCCTTCAAACTCACAGTACTCATGGCGCGCGTTCCCCGCTGGAAGCCAGACTGGCCGCAAAGTCCGGCGGGGGAGCGATGCCGGTTTCCACGACGAGGTCGTTGTTGATGCCCAGCAGCACCAGATGCTCGACCCCGTCGCGCCGGATCAGGACCAGACGGCGCCGGACGTCGATCTGGGCGACTTCGACCACCGCCAGCCGGCGCGGCTTGCCGGTTCGGGCCGGCATCATCGCGCCGTAGCCAAGGCGGCGCATCAACCACGAAGCGGCCACGATCAGCGCCAGCACGAAGCTCAGGGCCAGCGCGAAGCGCAGGTAGGTTTCCATCTCCATGGCGGGCTGAATTCCGGGACTGCGGGGGATCAATCCCGGACCGGGCCGGGAATCGGGGAGAGCGACGGCTTGCCATAAGCCTGGGACGCCCGGTTTCCGGACATCCGGCGGAGCGCCTGTTCCGTATCGGCCTGCACCTGGGCGCAGGCGGCGGAAAGCATGTTGAGGTCCTGGACCAGCAGCACCAGCTTCGGCAGCAGGGCGCGGGCCGCCTCGTGCGGCTGGGTTTCCAGCCCGGCGCAGATCCCGGCGACCCGGTCGTCCAGTCCGGCCAGATCGATCACGCCGCCACCCTGGAGAGCGACGCGCGTGTCGCCGATGGCGAGCGCTATCATGTCCAGTTCCCGCTCGATCGCAGCCATATCCGGGAGAGCCGGCCGCTGCCTCTCGGGGCCGCTCATGGGCGTTCCCCCTGGACGTAATGGCCGCCCAGGGGCGGCAGCTTGCCGTTGGCGCGGTAGATATAGGCGAGGATCTCGGCCACCGCGACCAGCGCTTCCGTCGGAATTTCCGAGTCGAGTTGGACCACCGACAGCAGTTCCGCCAGATCGGCGTCCTCGCGCACCTTGACGCCGGACGCGAAGGCCATTTCCAGGATCTTTTCGGCCATCCGGCCCTGACCGCTCGCCACCACGCGCGGCAGGGTCGGCCCGTCCAGCTCATACTGGAGCGCCACGGCGATCTGCTTGCGCGCCTTCGCGGGGCGGGCGGCGGATGGGTCCGGACGATGGTGATCTTGATAGGGCACGGAGATCCCGCAGAGAAAGATGCCGCACGCCGGGTCGGTGCGTCCCCGGAACCTAGCGGATCATGCTTAACCAATCCTAAAGAGGCGCCGCGGCAAAGTTGACCCGGCAAATATTGCCGCGCCCGGCGGCAGGTAGCATCCAGACGGTTTTCGGTGGCCCACGACCGGCGGAATTCCTGGCGAAAACGCGGTCCCGACCTTGGCTCGGCGGTTGCAAGGTAAAGGTACTGGCACGGATGAATCGAGGCGCCTTAACGAGAAATTAAGACGGCTCGCCAATTCTGGAACCTTGCGTTGAAATGGGCGGACAGCACCATGGATTTGGGCGGCACGGGCCTCTTCAGGCTGATGAAAGGTAAACTGGACTGGCTGACCGAGCGGCAGCAGGTGCTGGCCCAGAACATCGCCAATTCCGATACCCCTCATTACCGGCCGAGCGACCTGACCGGGTTCAGCTTCGACCGCGCGCTGGGGCATGCGCGCCAGTTGGCGCCGGCCAGGACGGCGGTCGGCCACATGGCCGGATCGACGCAGGCGCAGGGCAACGACGTCCAGAAGGACAAACCCCGGCACAACTACGAGGCCGCTCCCGACGGCAACTCCGTCATCATGGAAGAGCAGATGATCAAGGTCGCCGATACCGGCGTGACCTATCAGCTCGTCACCAACCTCTACCGCAAGCATGTCGGCCTGATGAAGACCGCCATCGGCCGCGGCTCCTGACGCCTGATACCCCTGACGCCCCGGTCCCGAAAACCAAGGAGGAAACAAGATGGATTTGCGCGACAGCCTGACCGTCGCCGCCGCGGGCATGAAGGTCCAGGGCACCCGCATCAAGGTGATCGCCGAGAACATGGCGAACTCCGATTCGACGGCGGCAACCCCCAACGAACTGCCGTACCGGCGCAAGGTGATCACGTTCGAGAACGCGATGGACCGCCAGCAAGGGCTGGAAATGGTCCGCGTCCACAAGATCGACAAGGACCGCAGCGACTTCCAGCGGCGCTACGATCCGACCCATCCCAGCGCCAATGCCGAGGGCTACGTGCTGTACCCGAACGTCAATTCGCTGGTCGAGGCCAACGACATGCGCGAAGCGCAGCGCAGCTACGAGGCCAACCTGAGCGTCATCGAGGCTTCCAAGACCCTGCTGACGCGTACGATCGAAATCCTGCGCGGCTAAAATCCCGCGCGGCTAAAATCCCGCCCGGCTAAAATCCCGCAAAGCCGACCGCCTGCCAGATCCCGGAGTTTGAACCATGGTCGCCCTCGTCGCCAACGCCCTCAGCGCCTATGCCAAGACAGCCGCCGCCGGCGCATCGCCGGGCGTCGCCGCCAAGGATACCGGGCCGTCCTTCGCCACCTTCGTCAAGGACGCCGCAGCGACCGGCATCGAGCAGTTGCACAAGGGCGAGCGGATCAGCGCCGCCGCCGTCATGGGCAAGGCCGACCTGACGGAGGTCATCACGGCGGTGACCAACGCCGAACTGACGCTCCAGACCGCGACGTCGGTGCGCGACAAGGTGGTCCAGGCGTATCAGGAAATCCTGCGCATGCCGATCTGACCGGCGGCCGCTTCGCCATGAACGCAACCGATGTCATGGAGGTGGTCCGGGAGTCCATCATCGTGTCCCTGAAGATCGGCGGCCCGATCATGATCATATCGCTCGTGGTCGGCCTCGTGATTTCCCTGTTCCAGGCGCTCACCCAGATTCAGGAAGCGACGCTGACCTTCGTGCCCAAGGTCGTCATCGTGTTCGGCGCGCTGATCGTGCTGATGCCCTTCATGCTGACGACCCTGGTGACCTTCACCCACCAGCTCGTGGACCGGATCATCGGCATGGGGACCGGCTGAAATGGCCCCGGCTGAGATAAGGGTCCGCTGATCCCATGCCGATGGAACTGTTGTCGCTCGATCAGGCCCTGACGGGCCAGATCTATTCCTTCATGCTGATCTTCTCGCGGATCGGCACCGCCTTCATGCAGTTGCCGGGATTCGGCGACACCTATGTGCAGCCGCGCATCCGCCTTCTGCTGGCGCTCGCGATAACGCTGGTGGTCCAGCCCGCCCTGATCCCCATGCTGCCGCCGGTCCCGGCCGGAGCCCTCGGTCTCACCGTCCTGATCGTGATGGAGGGTTTCGTCGGGCTGTTCCTGGGCACGATCTCGCGCATGCTGTCGGCGGCGCTGGATATCGCCGGAACGATCATTTCCATGCAGATCGGCTTGTCCAACGCCTTCATGTTCAATCCGGCGCTGGCGGCGCAGGGCACGCTGATCGGCGCCTACATGGGCAATATCGGCGTCGTCCTGCTGTTCGTCACCGATCTGCATCACCTGCTGATCCTGTCGGTGATCGGCAGCTACGAGATCTTCGTTCCCGGCGCTCCCCTGCCGATGGGCGACTTCGCCGAGATGATGACGAAGATGGTGGCGCAGTGCTTCGCGATCGGGGCACAGATGGCGGCCCCCTTCATCGCGGTCGGCATCATGTTCAATCTGGCGCTCGGCCTTCTCCAGAAGATGATGCCCCAGCTCCAGGCCTTCGGCATCATCATGGGCGGCCAGGTGGCGCTCGGGCTGGCCCTGCTGACCATCGTCATGTCCGCCATCATGATGTTCTGGCTGCGCACGGTCGAGAGCAGCCTCGCCGGCTTCCTCGGCTAGGGCGCAAGGGGAACCGGGATGGCCGAAGAAGAGGATGATGCCTCTAAAACCGAGGACGCCAGCGGCAAGAAACTAGGGGACGCGCGCGAGAAGGGCGACGTGCCGATGAGCGGCGAGGTCAAGATCTGGCTCATGCTGCTCGGCAGCCTGATCATCGTCGCCATGATCGCCCCGTCCTCGATAAAACGCCTCAGCAACGGTCTCGTGGGATATCTCGAACATGCGGGGACGGCGCCGGTCGATCAGGGCGCCATCGGCGGCATTCTTCGCGAATCCGCCCTGACGGCGTTCCTGGCGATCCTGCTGCCCGTCATCGTCATGATGGTGGCCGGCGTCCTCGGCACCATCCTCCAGATCGGCTGGCTGGTCACCGCCGAGAAGATGAAGCCGGACATCGCCAAGCTGAACCCGCTGCCGGCCTTCATGCGCATGTTCACGATGCAGAACGCGCTGGAACTGATCAAGGGCTTCATCAAGATGACCGTCATCGCGGTCGTCTGCTACATCATCCTCAAGCCCATGATGATCAGTGTCGAGCATTACGCCGGCATGCCGATGGAGCAACTGCTGAACGAGATTCAGTATCTGGTGGTGAGACTTTTCCTTTGGGTCACCATCATCATGTTCATGCTGGCCGGCGGCGACTACTTCTACCAGCGGTACAAGTTCGCCGAGAAGATGAAGATGTCCAAGCACGACCAGAAGGAGGAGTACAAGCAGCAGGAAGGCGATCCGATCGTCAAGGGGCGCCTGCGCCAGATGCGGTTCGACAAGGCGCGCCAGCGCATGATGCAGGCCGTTCCCAGGGCCGACGTCGTCGTGACCAACCCGACCCACTTCGCCGTGGCGCTGAAATACGACCAGTCCGCCATGTCCGCTCCCGTCGTGCTGGCCAAGGGCGCCGACATGGTCGCGGCCAAGATCCGCGAGATCGCCAAGGACAACGATATTCCCATCGTCGAAAATCCGCCTCTCGCGCGGGCGCTCTTCGCCTCGGTCGAAATCGACCAGGAGATTCCGCCCGAGCATTACAAGGCGATGGCCGAAGTCATATCTTACGTGTTCAAGCTGAAGAGCCGCTTGGGTCGCAACTAAGCGTTTCTCGCGTCGAGGTAATTTCGGTAGTAAACTTGGTGAACAAACAGTTGCATGGGGCGGCAGTGCAGGATCAGGTCACTTCATCCATCCCCGATCTGTCCGGAGACCTTTCCGGAGCCGGGCTGCCCGCCGGGAGAAAGCCGTCCGGGGATGCCGGCGTGACCCGTACCGTCCTCTACGGGCTGGGCGGGATGACGGCGGCCGGGGCGCTGGGGCTTGGTCTCGCGGCCGGCGGGATCGTGACCGACCCGGTCGTGCTGACGGGCGGATTGTTCGCGGCGCTGGTGCTGGGTGGGGGCATCCTGGTCCGGCGGATCGTATCGGTCCAGTCCGGCGCCGAGCATCGGCGGTCGATGCTGGCCGACAGTTTCGATGCTGGACCGATGGGGCGGTTGATCACGGCGCCCGACGGCGCCGTCGTTCAGGCCAATGCCGTCTTTCGCGCCTGGGTCCGTCCCGAGACCTCCCCTGGTGCAGGCACCGGTCCGGAAGGACCGTCCGACTCCGCCCTGTTCGAGTTGCTGCGCCGCCGGTTCGACCATGATCCGGAAATGGCGGCGAGGTTCCGGCGCCTTGCCGACTCGGCGCATAGGGGCAAGGCGGACTGGGCGGAACTGGTGCCCCAATCCAGCTCCGGGACGGGGGAAGAGGACGCCGAAGGTTCCCGCGTCTGGTCCCTGATCCGGGTGATGCCGCTTGATGGGACCAATGGTCTGACGAAATGGGTGATCGAGGACATCAGCGACCGCAAGGATGTCGAACAGCGTCTCCGCGAGGAGCAGGAGAACCTGTCCGACTTCATGGATCACGCGCCTGTCGGGTTCTATTCGGTGGACCAAGACGGCCGCTTCCTGTTCGCCAACGCCACGCTGGCGTCTTGGCTCGACTGTTCGGCCGCCGATCTGGTCGGCGGGCGCGTCTCGCTGCCTGACGTGCTGGCGGAACCTGTCCGGGGCAACGTCCCGTACAGCCCCTTCGCCAACGACGAAAGCCGTGGCGAAGTGACGATGAAGAGCCTGAAGGGCCGCCGGTTCCAGGCGTCGATCGCCCAGACCACCGTGGTTTCGCCGGACGGGCGGCATCTCCGGACCCGCTCCGTGGTCCGCGACCTGACGCCGGAGCGCGACTGGCGCGAAGCGCTCCACCGGTCGGAACAGCGCTTCCAGAGCTTCTTCGAGAACGCCCCGATCGGTATCGCGCTGATCGACGAAGGCGGCAAGCTGGCCGAATGCAACGACGCCTTCCTGACTATGATCGGGCGTCCGTCGCGCAGCATCCTGGGGTGCCCGCTGGCCGAGTTGTTCAGTCCCGGCGAACGGTCCAGCATCCTCGCCCGGCTCGACCAGAGTAATATCGGTTCCGGAATGATAGCTCCCTTCGAGGTCAACCTGCGGACCCAGGGGCGCGAGAAGAAGATGGCGCAACTTTACGCGCGCCGCTTGGCAGGGGCGGCGGGTGAGGCCGGGCACGCTGATTCCGGCTCTGATTCCGGCTCCGCAATGATCCTTCACTTCATCGACCTGACCGAACAGAAGAGCCTGGAAGCCCAGTTCGCGCAGAGCCAGAAGATGCAGGCGATCGGCCAGCTCGCCGGCGGCGTCGCCCACGACTTCAACAACCTGCTGACGGCGATGATCGGCTTCTGCGATCTGCTGCTGCTGCGCCACAAGCCGGGCGACCAGTCGTTCAGCGACATCATGCAGATCAAGCAGAACGCCAACCGGGCGGCCAACCTCGTCCGGCAGTTGCTGGCCTTCTCGCGCCAGCAGACGCTTCAGCCGCGCATCCTGAACATCACCGACGTGCTGGCCGAACTGTCGAACCTGCTGCGCCGGCTGATCGGCGAAAACATCGAACTGAAGATGACGCATGGCCGCGATCTCGGCCTGATCAAGGTGGACCAGGGGCAGCTCGAGCAGGTCATCATCAATCTGGCTGTCAATGCGCGCGACGCCATGTCCGGCGGCGGCCGCCTGACCATCCAGACCAGCAACGTATCGACCAACGAGCCGACCCGGCGCGAGCACGAGGAAATGCCGCCCGGCGAGTATGTTGCGATCGAGGTGCTCGATACCGGCACCGGCATTCCCAAGGAAAACCTCGTCCGCATCTTCGAGCCGTTCTTCTCCACCAAGGAGGTCGGCTCCGGCACCGGGCTGGGGCTGTCCACGGTCTACGGCATCGTTCGCCAGACCGGCGGCTTCATCTTCGTGGACAGCGTGCCGGGGGAAGGGGCCAAATTCACCATCTACCTGCCGCGCCATCAGGCGGCGAAGACCGCCGCCGTCACGGCGGAGGCCGAGAGCGAGGCGCGCGAACGTTCCGCCGGCGACCTTACCGGGACCGGAACGATCCTGCTGGTCGAGGACGAGGATGCCGTGCGCGTCTTCAGCGCCAGGGCGCTCCGCAACAAGGGCTATCAGGTGCTGGAAGCCCGCAGCGGCGAAGCGGCGCTGAGCGTGCTCAATTCCGAGTCGAACCGCATCGACCTTCTGGTCAGCGACGTGGTCATGCCCCACATGGACGGCCCGACCCTGATCCGCCACGTCCGCGACAAGCGGCCCGACATGAAGGTGATCTTCATCTCCGGCTACACCGAGGACAAGTTCCGCGACCAGATCGACGCCGGCGAACACATCCACTTCCTGCCCAAGCCCTTCAGCCTGAAACAGCTGGCCGGCAAGGTGAAGGAGGTCCTGCGGGACGGGTGAGGGTAACTGTTTCGTAGGTCGGTGTAGAGCGAAGCGGCACCCGACAAACCGGCGCGTCGATGTCGGGTGCCGCTTCGCTCTACACCGACCTACATAAAGCCAGCTGACATAACCGGGTCGTCGTTCTCTTTTTGTTCGCATTAGCCCTTGGCAGACGAGAACAGAAGCGGTACATTCGCTTCAGATTGCACTCCTGTCCGGCGTATGAGAGAAGAGGGCCCCAGCATGTCGTCCGCACCCTTGCGTTTGGTTGAAAGTCCCATGGATAAGCAAAAGGCACTCGACGCGGCCCTCGGTCAGATCGAACGCGCATTCGGCAAGGGCTCCATCATGAAGCTCGGCGCGCGCGAAGCAGCGACCGAGACCGAAGTCGTCTCGACCGGCTCGCTCGGCCTCGATATAGCGCTCGGCATCGGCGGTCTGCCGCGCGGCCGCATCATCGAGATCTACGGCCCGGAAAGCTCGGGCAAGACCACGCTGGCCCTCCACGCCATCGCCCAGGCCCAAAAGAACGGCGGCACCTGCGCCTTCGTGGACGCGGAACATGCGCTCGACCCCGGTTATGCCCGCAAGCTCGGCGTCAACGTCGACGAGTTGTTGATTTCGCAGCCCGACGCCGGCGAGCAGGCGCTTGAAATCACCGACACGCTGGTCCGCTCCGGAGCGATCGACGTGCTGGTGGTCGACAGCGTCGCGGCTCTGGTGCCGCGCGCCGAGTTGGAAGGCGAGATGGGTGACAGCCATGTCGGCCTGCATGCCCGTCTGATGAGCCAGGCGCTCCGCAAGCTGACCGGCTCGATCTCCAAGTCGCACACCACGGTGATCTTCATCAACCAGATCCGGTTGAAGATCGGCGTGATGTTCGGCAACCCGGAAACCACCACCGGCGGCAACGCGCTGAAGTTCTACGCCTCCGTCCGTCTCGACATCCGCCGCATCGGCGCGATCAAGGACCGGGAGAACGTGGTCGGCAACCAGACCCGCGTGAAGGTGGTCAAGAACAAGATGGCCCCGCCGTTCCGCGTGGTCGAATTCGACATCATGTACGGCGAAGGCGTCTCCAAGGTCGGCGAGTTGCTCGACCTCGGCGTCCAGGCCAACGTGGTGGAGAAGTCGGGCTCCTGGTTCAGCTACGAAGGCCAGCGCATCGGCCAGGGCCGCGAGAACGCCAAGAATTTCCTGCGCGCCAACGCGGAAGTGGCTGATTCGATCGAGGCCAAGATCCGCGCCAACGCTGGTCTCGTCGCCAACGCGATGATGGGCACGCCGGAAGCGGATGCGGAAGCCAGCACCCCGGACTGAGCTGCACCGGTCGCTCCTGCCTGAAGTCTCATGAAGCCGTGCGGGTCCCTGCGACCCGCGCGGCTTCATGACGTTCGGGCGCGTGCGAGGCAATCCGCAGGGCATCGGTGGACAGGCCCCCCACCGGCACGGTACAAGCATTCAACCTTTGTCGGCCGAAACTGTTGAAGAAACGGGCCGTATCATCCTGCGTCCTGGGAATTGAGCGCCATCATGCAGACCGCCAACGACATCCGCGCCACCTTCCTGAACTACTTTGCCAAGCAGAGTCACCAGATCGTCGAGTCGAGCCCGCTGGTTCCCCGCAACGATCCGACCCTGATGTTCACCAACGCCGGCATGGTGCAGTTCAAGAACGTCTTCACCGGCGCCGAGGCGCGTCCCTACAAGCGGGCGACGACCAGCCAGAAATGCGTGCGCGCGGGCGGCAAGCACAACGACCTGGACAATGTCGGCTATACAGCCCGGCATCACACCTTCTTCGAGATGCTCGGCAACTTCTCGTTCGGCGATTACTTCAAGGACGGCGCCATCGAGCTGGCCTGGAACCTGATCACGAAGGAATACGGACTGCCGGCCGACAAGCTGCTGGTCACAGTCCACTCCTCCGACGACGAGGCCTTCGGCCTGTGGCAGAAGATCGCGGGGCTGGACGAGCGCAAGATCATCCGCATCCCGACCGACGACAATTTCTGGCGGATGGGCGATACCGGCCCCTGCGGCCCCTGCTCCGAGATCTTCTTCGATCACGGCCCCGCCGTGCCCGGCGGCCCGCCCGGCAGCCCCGACCAGGACGGCGACCGCTTCATCGAGATCTGGAACCTCGTGTTCATGCAGTACGAGCAGATCACGCCGGACAAGCGGATCGACCTGCCCAAGCCTTCCATCGACACCGGCATGGGTCTGGAGCGGCTGGCGGCCGTCCTCCAGGGCAAGCACGACAACTACGACATCGACCTGCTGCGCACGCTGATCCTGGCATCGGCCGAGGCGACAAAGGTCGGCGCCGACGGTCCGCACGCGGTTTCCCACCGCGTCATCGCCGACCATCTGCGCTCCGTGTCGTTCCTGATCGCTGACGGCGTCCTGCCGTCCAACGAGGGGCGCGGCTACGTGTTGCGCCGGATCATGCGCCGCGCCATGCGCCACGCCCACATCATCGGCTGCAAGGAGCCGCTGATGCACAGGCTGGTGCCGACGCTCGTCCAGCTGATGGGGCCGCACTATCCCGAACTGGTCCGCGCCCAGCCGCTGATCACCGAGACGCTGAAGCTGGAGGAAACCCGCTTCAAGCAGACCCTGGAGCGCGGCCTGCGCCTGCTGGACGAGGAAACCGCCGGCATTCCCGAAGGCGGGTCCCTGGCCGGCGACGTGGCCTTCAAGCTCTACGACACCTTCGGCTTCCCGGTCGACCTGACCCAGGACGTGCTGCGCGGCCGTAACCGCACCGTCGATATCGACGGCTTCAACGCGGCGATGAACCGCCAGAAGGCCGAGGCCCGCAAGGCGTGGTCCGGCTCCGGCGAGGCCGCGACCGAGACCCTGTGGTTCGAACT
>DASQKT010000126.1:0-5354 GCA_035630415.1 Skermanella sp. | reverse complement strand
CCTGATAGACGAAGGTCGGCACGGCGAAGGTCTGCTTGACCCTGGACACGATGTCCAGGTACGGCATGCCGGGCTTGACCATAACCATGTCGGCGCCTTCCTGAAGGTCCAGCGCCACTTCGCGCAGGGCCTCGTCGGAATTGGCCGGGTCCATCTGGTAAGTGCGCTTGTCGCCCTTCAGCAAGCCCCCGGAATTGACCGCATCACGGAACGGGCCATAGAAGGATGATGCGTATTTGGCGGCGTAGGAGCAGATCCGCACCAACTGGTGCCCTTGCCCATCCAGCGCGTCACGGATCGCCCCGATCCTGCCGTCCATCATGTCCGACGGCGCCAGGATGTCGATGCCGGCATCGGCCTGGGCAAGCGCCTGGGCCACCAGCACCTCGACCGATTCGTCGTTGAGGATGACGCCGTTGCGGATCAGACCGTCATGGCCGTGGCTGGTGTAAGGGTCGAGCGCCACGTCGCCGACTAAACCCAGATCGGGGAACTGGCTTTTCAGCGTGCGGATGGTCCGGCACATCAGGTTGTCGGGGTTGGTCGCCTCGCGCCCGTCCTCGGTCTTCAGGTCCGGCGGCGTCACCGGGAACAGCGCCACCGCCGGGATGCCGAGATCGACCGCCTCGGCCACATGGGCCACCAGCAGGTCGAGCGACAGGCGCTCGACGCCGGGCATGGACGCGACCGGCTCGCGCCGGTTCTCGCCGTCCAGCGCGAAAACCGGCAGGATCAGGTCGTCGGTCGTCAGCCGGTTCTCGGCCACCAGACGGCGGGTCCAGGCATCGGCGCGGTTGCGGCGGGGCCGCATGCGCAGATTGAGCTGCCGGGCACCGGCAGGCGCCACAGGAACGGGGTCGACCAGCGGGACGGGAGAAGTGACCGGCGGTTCGGCGGGTCGCGGGGGTTGCCGGTTGAACAGCTTGGTAAACATCGGGCCTGGAACTCGTTATTTGCAGCCCCGACTGTACGCCGTTCAGGACACCCGGCTCAATCCCGGATCTTGCTCCTGAAGCACCCAGCGGGTCCCATTCCGGACATATCTGCTCAGCAGACCGGGCGTGAAGCGCGCTCCTTCCCAGGAGCGTACCAGGAAAGTGACGGAGGCATCCTCGCCAGCGCCCTCGATCGAGATGAAGTTATAGGCGTTGGGTTCGTTCCGCAGCCGGGTCGATGTCGCGGTCGAGGCCTGGGCCACCAGGATCGAGCGTTCGACCTTGGTGTGGTGGCTCATGATGTCGCCGCTGTAGGCCTTGTGCAGATGTCCCGCCAGCATCAGGTCGACCCCGGCGTCCTCCAGCCGGCGCAGCGCCTTGCGGGCACGGCCGACCAGCGTGGTCTTGGGGGCATCTGGCGGCGGCAGGAATGGATGGTGGGTGAAGAAGATCTTGAAGCGGTCCGGTCCCGCCGCCTTCAGCGTCCGGTGCATCCGCTCGATCTGTTTGCTGTTGATCCGGCCTTCCGCGAAGTCCCATATCAGCGGCCGGACCGTGTTGATGCCGACCACGACCAAGTCGTCGTCCTGGTGGATCGGGCACAGGTCCTTGCTGATATAGTGCTTGTAGTTGCGGTAAGGGTCGAGGAAGCGGCCCAGCAGGTTGAAGTTCGGGATGTCGTGGTTGCCCGGAATCACCATGTAGGGCATCGACAGCCGGTCCAGGAAGGCGCGCGCCTCGCGGAACTGGCTGCGCCGTGCCCGCTGCGTCAGATCGCCGCTGATGATTGCCAGGGACGGCTTCTGCTCCTCCAGGTCCTCC
Source organism: Skermanella sp. (assembly GCA_035630415.1). Classification (GTDB taxonomy): domain Bacteria; phylum Pseudomonadota; class Alphaproteobacteria; order Azospirillales; family Azospirillaceae; genus Skermanella. The sequence goes on along the minus strand of DASQKT010000126.1, from coordinate 3,597 downwards.
GCCAGCGCTTCGACCACGCGCGGGTCGATGCGGCCGAAGTGGAGGTCGGAGATATGGGCGACTGTACGCATGCTGACGGCCTCAGGCGCTCGCCCGGCGCGGGTCGGCCGGGGTTTCGGCGGGTTTGTCTTCCACTTCGGCAGGGGCGGTTTCGACGTTCTCGGCGGGGATCAGGATGCGCAGGCCGCCGGCCAGCATACGGTAATGGAGTGGCGCCTCCATGCGGTGGACCTCGCCGTCGTTGGCGACCTTCAGGGTGCGGCGGCGGCTCTTCACGGTGAACTCGGTCAGGCTCATGACCTCCAGCTCGGCGTCGCGCTGCCAGGTGCCGAGCACCAGCGCCACCATCATCTTGGCCATCTTGAGCGGCTGGCGGTGCTTGGCGAGGTAGAGCGCCAACTTGCCGGTATCCAGATGCGAGCGCTTCAGGAAGGCGCCAAAGCCTTCGTCGTAAGGATTATTGGCGACCGCCAGGATCGGCGTGGTGATTCGGCGCGTCCCGTGCTCGGTCTGGAGCCTGACGCGGAGCAGCGGATATTCCTTGAGCGCCTTGCACATGGCGATACCCATGGCCGGCCACTTGCTGAGGCCCCGGCTCTCGCGCACTTCCTCCCGCTCCTGGACCATCATCGGGTAGAGGCCGAGGACGGAATGGTTGAGGAAGACGGTGCCGTTGACGTCGCCGACATCCATCGGCTTGATGGTGCCGCGCGCCAGCAGGGGCACGGCTTCGGCTATGGGAAGCGGGATGCCGAGGTCCTTGGCGTAGAGGTTGAGCGTGCCGAGCGGCAGGATGCCCAGCGCCTTTTCGGTCCCCATCACCTTGCCGGCGGCGGTCGCGACCGTGCCGTCGCCGCCGCCGACCACGACCACGTCGGCATCCGATGCCACCGCCTTGTCGATCGCGGCCACGATGTCTGGACCGAAAGCCGCCGTGACCTCGGCGGTATGGCCGGCTTCCTCGAAGAGGCGCTTCACCTCCTCGACCGCTTCTTCTATCGGCCGGTCCACCAGGGACCCGGCCGCACCATTGAGGACGACGGACAATTTCATGATGACGGGTTCCACATCATGCGCGAGCTGAATAACCGCTACTCGGCAATAGGTAATGTCGTGTGCGTGGGTCAAACACCAGCCCATGTCCAATGTTCCGCCCGGCTTTAGGCCAGACGACTTAAGACTAAAGCCGGATCAAGACTTGCAACGAAAGCTTGCAGCCCGGACACAGGTGCGGTTACATCGGACGAAGTCCGGCGACCCACCGCCGGGTCACGTCGGCGCACTACGGACGGGGAGGTGCCGCATGCGCGGACTGCAACCCGTCAGGTCGCGGATCAGGGGGAGGATGCGCATGTATGGGCACTCGATAAAGCCAGCCAGCCGGACGATGCGCACGTGATGGTAGCCCTGCCTCCGATATCGCTTACGGAATATCTGGAAACGGTCGTTCCGGCGGCTCACTCTGACGCGACTGATTATCGCCTTGCCTTCGGTTCCGTTGAGGAGATTTTTGCCGCAGTGGAAAATAAAGGAACCGATAGGGCCAGCGATGCGTTGAAAAATTTGCGACATATGTTACCGACCGGTCTAGAAGTCGCCTCAAGTTGGATGGGGCGGCCGATGGGGCGGCGGATGGGCCGGGAGCCGTTCGGTGATGCCATGACCATGGAGTACGGGATGAGTCAGGCGTTCATGAGGAAGGTTCGTGAGTGGAGTCACGGCATGAAGGGCGGCTTCGTGGTTTCCAGCGTCCGCTCGGCAACAGCCATGCTTACGCGAAAGTCGAGGCTCGACCACCAAAAATTGTTTGATATAAGTTCCATATCTTTCGGACAATTCCGGCCGCCAGGCCGGCTATTGTCCGGCGGGACGGCGGAGAATCCAGGGCGGCAAAACCCCTGCGAACAGCCCATCGGGGCGAAAACCGGAGCATATCACACGATGTTCGCCGATGATGACAGCGATAAGCTGGATTTTTCGGCGATTATCAAGATGCTTCGCGGAACGTGTTGAGTTAACGTATTACTTAAGGGGTCCGGCATCCTTTTGAAGAAGGGAGTGTCTGATCCGGGAGAATGGAGAACGCCGTGCGACAGCCTTACTATGACAGCATCCTCCTGATCGAGCGCTTGCACCGCCACTTTCTGGAAGTGCTGAAAACCGAATTGGATCGACTTGGTATCCAGGATATCAATAACGTTCAGAGCCTGATTCTCTACAATATAGGCGACGACGAGCTGACCGTCGGTGAATTGACCGCACGCGGCTATTATCTCGGCTCGAACGTTTCCTATAACGTCAAGAAGATGGTCGAGAACGGCTATCTCGGCCAGGAACGGTCACCCCACGACCGCCGCTCGGTCCGGGTCCGCCTGTCGGACAAGGGACTCGACCTCCGGGACAAGATCAGCTCCATGTTCGAGCGTCAGATCAAGGCCCTGGACAAGGCCGGCCTGAACGACGAAGAACTGATCAAGGCCAACGAGACCATGCGCAAGCTCGAGCGCTTCTGGTCTTCGTCCCTCGATTACAGCGGCTATCCCGTGACGACTGCCGCCTGAGCGGCGTCTTCCCCGGCAGTGCGATGACGGAGTTGGGCGTGGGCATCAATCGGCGACCGAGGTCGCTGACGGGTTGACCCCACGCCCAAGATGGATTCGCCCGAGCCAGGCGCCTGGCAGCGAAGGCGGCGCGCGACCCCGTTGAAGGGATCGCGCGTTTGCTTCAGCTGAAGGCCTGCAAGCCGGTCATTGCCCGGCCGAGGATCAGCGCATGGATATCGTGCGTGCCCTCGTAGGTATTGACCGCTTCCAGGTTCATCACGTGGCGGATCACGTGGTACTCGTCCGAGATGCCATTGCCGCCCAGCATGTCGCGGGCGGTGCGGGCGATGTCCAGCGACTTGCCACAGTTGTTGCGCTTCATCAGGCTGATCGCCTCCGGCGCCGCCCGGCCTTCGTCCTTGAGGCGGCCGAGCCGCAGCGCCCCGTGTAGCCCCAGCGTGATCTCCGTCTGCATGTCGGCCAGCTTCTTCTGGATGAGCTGGGTCGCCGCCAGCGGCCGGCCGAACATCTTGCGGTCCATCGTGTATTGCCGCGCCTGATGCCAGCAGAACTCAGCGGCCCCCATGGCGCCCCACGAGATGCCATAGCGGGCGTTGTTCAGGCAGCCGAACGGTCCGTTGAGGCCCTTGACGTTGGGCAGCAGGTTTTCTTCGGGCACCATGACGTCGTCCATCGCGATGCCGCCGGTGATCGAGGCGCGCAGGCTGAACTTGCCCTCGATCTTAGGGGCGCTCAGACCCTTCATGCCCTTCTCCAGCACGAAGCCCCTGATATCGCCGGCATCGTCCTTGGCCCAGACGACGAAGACGTCAGCAATGGGGGAATTGGTGATCCACTGCTTGGAGCCAGACAGCAGATAGCCGCCGTCGGTTTTGCGTGCCCGCGTCTTCATGGAGTTGGGATCGGAGCCTGCGTCCGGCTCGGTCAGGCCGAAGCAGCCCACATACTCGCCGGTCGCCAGCTTGGGCAGATACTTCTCCCGCTGCTCTTCCGTGCCGTACGTGTGGATCGGGTGCATCACCAGCGACGACTG